>NZ_JBBMFA010000059.1:0-53148 GCF_040096265.1 Ruthenibacterium intestinale | reverse complement strand
CGCGGCCGCGTGCGGAGCACTTTTTATTCTGCGGTCTGCACCCGGGAGACCTGCGCCTGCGGGATGCGCCGGCCCTGCACCGCGTCCACATGCACGTGCAGGCCCAAGCACTCCACGTCCAGCGGGGTGCCGTCCTGGGGGATGGTGTGCAGGCAGCTGAACACCATGCCGCCCAGCGTGTCGTAGTCCAGCTCGTCGGGCAGTTCCAGCCCCACGGCTTCGGCCAGGTCCTCCATGCTCACGCTGCCGGACACCTGCCACAGGTTCTCGCCCAGCTGCTGGATCTCCTCGGGCTCGGCCGGGTCAAATTCGTCGTAAATATTGCCCACGATCTCCTCCAGCAGGTCCTCCATGGTGATGACGCCGGCCGTCTCGCCGTATTCGTCCACCACCACCGCCAGATGGATCTTTTTCTGCTGCAGGTCCTGAAACAGCACGGTGCAGCGGATGCTCTCGGGCACGAAATAGGCCGGGCGCAGAAGCTGCTGCAAAGGCGCTGTGTCCCCCGTGCTGCGGCACAGCAGAAAGTCCCGGGCGTTGAGAACGCCCACGATGTTGTTGAGGTCCTCGCCGTACACCGGGAAGCGGGTCAGGCCGGTGCTCCGGATCCGCGCCAGGATCTCCGCATCGGTGTCGGTCAGGCACACCGCCTCCACGTCGGAGGCATGGGTCATGGCGTCACTGGCAATGGCGTCGCCGAAATCGAACACATTTTCGATCCACTCTTTTTCCTCCCGCTGGATGGCGCCCTTTTCCTCGCCCAGGTCCACCATCATGCGGATCTCCTCTTCGGTGACCGCTTCCTCCTCGGCCTCGGTCTTCATATGCAGAAGGCGCAGCACGCCGTTGGTGGAAGCGGACAAAAACCAGATGACCGGCCGCATGACCACCGACAGCCCGTACACCACCCCGCAGGTGAAGCGTGCCACCGGCAGCGGCTTCTGCATGGCGATGCGCTTGGGCACCAGCTCGCCCAGAATCAGCGTGAAATAAGACAAAATGATGGTGATGACGATGACCGCCAGCGCGTCCAGCGTGCCGGGGGAAAGCGCCCGGAAGCCCAGGTCCTCATACACCCAGTCCACCAGGTATTCGGAAAAGCTGTCCGCCGCGAAAGCGCTGCCCAGAAAGCCCGCCAGCGTGATGCCGATTTGAATGGTGGACAGAAAGCCCGCGGGCGTCTCCACCATTTTCAAAAGCCGCCCGGCCTTTGCGTCGCCTTCCTCCGCCATTCGCCGCAGCTTGGCCGGGTTCAGCGAAATGACCGCGATCTCCGTCATGGCGAAAAACGCGTTGAAAAAAATCAAAACTGCCTGCAGCAACAGCTGCCTTCCAATGTGATCCACTGCTTCTCTCCTCTTTCTTTTGAAAAAAACAATAAAAGGCACAGCCCGCCTTCCCTGCGGAAGGCAGACTATGCCTTGTTCGATTCAGTTCGGTCCGGGTGCGCGGCGTCGCCGTCAGCGTCGTCCATAGTGGCCCTGCGTTCTCCTTTTTTGAATAAATTAAGACGATTATACGTGTTTTGGGGTGTTTTGTCAAGGGGCCGTTTCCCGCCGCTCATACACGATGGGGCCCCGGTGGCAGATGCTCAGCGTCACTTCCGCCAGCCGGTCGGGCAGCGACAGATACCCTGTGTATTGCACCTGATCGTAGCCGAAACTCTCGTCCAAGATCTCCAGCGGGCAGCTGCCGTACCGGCTCACAAACCGGCTCAGCTCCATCTTTTCGCCCTGAAAGCGGCCATGCCGGCCGCTGGGGCTCAGCACCCAGGCCACCGAAAAATCCCAGTTCACCTGCTTTACGCACACGTCGCCGTCCTCCTGCCGCACCGGCCGGGACAACTTGAAATACCCCGTTTCCAGCCGCAGCCACAGATCGCCGCCCGCCCGCTCCAGCGCGCGCACCCGGGCGTCGTGCAGGCTGCAGGGCGCGTCAAAGACGTACTTGTACTCCATGGTCTCACCTCGGTGCCATCTTACCACACCGGCATTCTTCCCGCAAGGAAAAAGCCGCCCTTTCCGACCCCGTCCAAAGGCGGGAAAAGGCGGCTTTTTATGGAGGAAGTTTGTCTATGTAAAGAGAAGAAAGGCTGTTTTATTGTGCGGCCAGCGCCCGGCCCAATGCCCGGCATTCGTCCAGCTCGCTGTCCTGCGGCGCTTCGTTCACCGTCACCGGGTCGGCACACAGCTGCGCGCCGGCTGCCCGCACCCGGTCTGCCCAGTCACGCATCCACTGTCCGTCACCCCATCCGTAGGAGCCGAACAGCGCCATGGGTTTTCCCGCAAGATGCGGTTCCAGTTCTGTGAAAAAGGGCTCGAACGCGCTCTCCTCCAGCACCTCGGCCCCCATGGCCGGGCACCCCAGGGCCAGCGCGCCGTACTGGGCCGCCTCACCGGCGTCAAGCTCGCTCACTTCAAACAGGTCCGCGCCCGCGCCCTCGGCCACCGCCTGCGCCATGGCCTGGGTGTTGCCCGTGCCGGACCAGTAGATCACTGCTGTTTTCATTGTCATCGCCTCCGTAGAAATTCACGCCGCCTGCAGCAGCTGCGCCAGTGTGATTCCCTGTTCCACCGCGCGCAGCACACAGGTGCGGCATGCGTCATAACATACAAAGCGTGCCCGGGCGGCCTCTACGTCGCCGTATACTTTCCAGTATCCGCACAGTTTGCACCCCGCGCCGCCTTTTTCCACAAAGGCCAGCACATCGTCCGCCGGATAGTCCAGAAACAGGCCGATCTCATGGGGAAACGCCCCGCCCTGCGCCAGCCGCGCCCGCAGCCGGGCCAGGTGCCCGTCCAGCGTGTCGCCGGGCGCATACCCGAACCGGGCCAGCACATCGCCGTCCCGCCGAAGCCGCCGGGCCAACAGCGCCGGCCGGTAGACCAGCAGCAGACTGCGGCGCCCGCATTCACACAGCAGCGTGAACGCGAGCCCGCAGGCCGCAAACTGCCGGTTGTAGGCCTCCACCGTACCCTGAAGGGCCGGAACCTTCTGCGCGTCCAGGGAGACCAGGTTGGCCGCTTTCGCCCCCAGCAGGGTCGGAGCACAGTACCTTGCCAGGTGCATTTCAAACAGGTCCAAAAGCGGCGCCTCCCTTCAGTTAGCCTTTGCTAACCAACTCGGAAAAGAAAAAGCGCGGCTTGCCTCACGCTTTTCTCTCCGTCGGTTAGTTTCGACTAACCTTATGGCTATAAGATACCATACCTTTCAGGCCTTGTCAACAGGTTTTTCAAAATTTTTGCTTTGGGCGGACTTTTTTCGGTCTTTTGCGGCCCGCAGCTGCGCGTAGGCCTCCGGGCTGACCGCATGGCGGACGCGGTATGCCTCGGTCCGGGCACAGTCCGCAGGCAAACCCGCCTCACGCAATAATTCTTCAAAATAACGCTGTTTTTCCCGTACCAGCAGGGCCGCCTCGCGCCCGGGACCGCTCAGGCACAGCTCTTTGCCCGTGCGCACCACATACCCGTTTTTGCACAGCCCGGCCACCGCCCGGCTGACGCTGGCACGGCTGACGCCCAGGCGCCGGGCAAGGTCCACGGCGTAAACCGGCTGCTTTGTCTCGGTCAGGCTCAGCAGCGCCTCCAGATAATCGCCTCCGGCAGCGGAAAGCGGCATGGTCGTTCCTCCTTTCAAACGCCCGTCAGGGCGTGCACGGAACAGCCCTGCTCCGTCAGCACCCGGCGGATCTCCCGGCCGTCGGGCGGGCGGCGGCAGTACACCCGCACCGTGCCGCGCACCGGGTCGGCCACGGCCCGGCATTCCCCGGGCCGGTTCAGCGCCTGCTCCACCCGCCCGGCGCGGCCGCGCAGGCCTGACACCTGCGCCACCGCCAGATAGCTCAGGCGCGGCGCCCCACGTTCCCGGCGAAGCGTACGCCGCACCCGCAGCGCCGCCAGACACAGGCACAGCGCACACGCCGGTCCCAGCCATTCCGTCATGGCCCACACTCCTTCCGAAACACGCCGGCCCGGCCTTTGCCGGGCCCAAAAAGGCCGGGCCGTGAAGTACGGCCCGGCCCCGGTTCATTTTTTCGAATGGCACCCGCAGGAACCCGAGCAGCCGGAGCAGCCCGAGCAGCCGCCCTTTTTGCGCCTGCGGACTTCTGTCACAAGGATGGCCGCCACAACTGCAAAGATCGCCGCGGCCAGAAGCACAGTTTGTGCGTTCATGAGTTGCCTCCTCTCAGGCCTTCTCCGCCGCGCGGATGGAGAGGGCCGGTTTCCGATAATCTGCGTTGTATTTGTTGGGACGCACCAGCAGGTAGACCAGCGCCGCCAGCACCGCGATGGCCACCACTGTACCCGCGCCGAAGGGCACCTGCCCCAGAGCAAGACCGCCCAGCTGGTACACCAGCAGGGATGCGGCGTACGCAAAGCCGCACATGTAGCCGATGGCCGCCAGCGTCCACTTGCCGTTGTTCATCTCCCGCTTGATGGCGCCCATCGCCGCGAAGCACGGCGCGCACAGCAGGTTGAAGATCATGTAGCTGTATGCGGTGAGGGCCGTAAAGTCCGTGGCAATGTTGCCCCAGATCTCATCCCCCTCTTCCGCCACTTCGGCAAAGCCGTACAGCACGCCGAAGGTGCCAACCACGTTCTCCTTGGCGATCAGGCCGGTGAACGTAGCCACGGACGCCTGCCAGCTGCCGAAGCCCAGGGGCGCGAAAATGGGTGCCACCACGCTGCCCACCGCGGCCAGCAGGCTGTTGTTGTTGTCCTCCACCATGGTGAAGGCGCCGTCCACAAAGCCGAAGCCCTGCAAAAACCACAAAATCACAGAGGACGCCAGGATCACGGTGCCGGCCCGCTTGATAAAGCTCCAGCCGCGCTCCCAGGTGGCGTGCAGCACGTTGCGGGCGCTGGGCATGTGGTAGGCGGGCAGCTCCATCACAAAGGGAGCCGGTTCGCCCGCGAAAGCCCGGGTCTTTTTCAAAATCACGCCGCTGATGACGATGGCCGCCACGCCGATGAAATAGGCGCTGATGGCCACCAGACTGCTGCCGCCGAACAGCGCGCCGGCAAACAGGCCGATGATGGGCATTTTCGCGCCGCAGGGCACAAAGCAGGTGGTCATAACGGTCATTTTGCGGTCGCGGTCATTCTCAATGGTGCGGGACGCCATGACGCCCGGCACGCCGCAGCCGGAGCCGATGAGCATGGGAATAAAGCTTTTGCCCGACAGGCCGAATTTGCGGAACACCCGGTCCAGAATGAAGGCGATGCGGGCCATGTAGCCCACGTCTTCCAACAGGCTGAGCATCAAAAACAGCACCAGCATCTGGGGCACAAAGCCCAGCACCGCGCCCACACCGGCGATGATGCCGTCGGCCACAAGACCCGTGAGCCAGTCGGCCACACCCCAGCCCGTCAGCAGAGCGGAGGCGTTGCCCTGCAGCCATTCGGCCGCGAATACGTCGTTGGTCCAGTCGGTCAAAAAGGTGCCGAACGGCCCCATGGCGATCCAGTACACCGCCGCCATGACCCCCACAAAAATGGGCAGCGCCGCAATGCGGTTGGTCACCACCCGGTCGATCTTGTCCGAAACGCTGAGGCTGTGGGCCGCGGACCGCTTCTTCACGCAGCGGTCCATCACCTTGCTGATGTAAGCGTAACGCTGGTTGGTGATGATGCTCTCCGCATCGTCGTCCATCTCTTTTTCGCAGTCCTGAATGTGCTGTTCGATGTGGTCGGCCAGCGCCGCGTCCAGCTTGCGCTCTTCCAGCACTTTTTCGTCCCGCTCGAACAATTTAATTGGCGTACCAGCGCATATTTCTTTCGCTGATCTGACCGGTCAGAGATTCTTCGATGTGGGCGATGGCATGCTCTACGCTGCCGGTGAACACGTGGGGCGCCTCGGCTGCGGCGCCCGCGCGGGCCGCCTCCACCGCGCACTCGGCCGCGGCCATGCTGCCCTCGCCCTTCAGCGCGCTCAGCTGCACCACCCGGCAGCCCAGCTCCGCGCCCAGTTTTTGAATGTCGATGGAATCGCCGTTTTTGCGCACCAGATCGATCATGTTCACAGCCACCACCACGGGGATGCCCAGCTCGATCAGCTGCGTGGTCAGATAGAGATTTCGCTCAATGTTGGTCCCGTCCACGATGTTTAAAATCACGTCCGGCTTTTCCTGCACCAGATAGCTGCGGGCCACCACTTCCTCCAGCGTGTAGGGGCTGAGGGAATAAATGCCCGGCAGGTCCTGAATGACCACGTCCTTGTGGCCCTTCAGCCGCCCTTCCTTCTTTTCCACGGTCACACCGGGCCAGTTTCCCACGTACTGGCTGGAGCCCGTCAGGGCGTTGAACAAAGTGGTCTTGCCGCAGTTGGGGTTGCCGGCAAGTGCGATGGTAATGCTCATTTCATTCACTCCTCCGAAACTCTTTGTAGTTAGTTTTAACTAACTATCAGGCATCAAAACACTTACTCCAGCTCGATCATCTGGGCGTCGGCCTTGCGCACGCTCAGTTCATACCCGCGCACATTCAGCTCCATGGGGTCGCCCAAGGGAGCCACCTTGCGCACGTGCAGCTGCACGCCTTTGGTGATGCCCATATCCATGATGCGGCGCTTCACCGGACCCTCGCCGTGCAGCCGCCGCACGGTCACGATGTCGCCCACTTTCGCGTCCTTCAACGTCTTCATGTTCCGTCCTCCCATCAAATCATCACGCGGTTGGCCAGCGTCCTGTCCAGAGCGATCCGGCTGTCTTTTACCTGACAGATCAGATTTCCCCCCAGCGCGCTGACCACCGTCACACAGCTGTCCACCACAAAACCCAGTTCGGCCAGGTGCTGGCGCACCTCATCCCTGCCCGTGATTTTCCGGATGACTACGGTCTGCCCGGGGTTTGCCATCGTCAAAGGCATCAATCCGCCTCCTCCTCTCTGCGTTAGACATGACTAACCTTCTTTTCGCATCAAGTTTACTCCAACTAACCGCGTTTGTCAATCCCCTTTTTTGCCTTGCCAAAACGGCGGTGCTGTGTTAAGGTGGAAACATACAGAAGGGAGCGAATGTTTTTGATACTGCACGAATCGGCTGAGGACTATCTGGAGACCATCCTGATGCTGAAGGAGCGTCTGGGCATGGTGCGCTCCATCGATATTGTGAACCAGACCGGATACTCCAAGCCCAGCGTCAGCGTGGCCATGAAAAAGCTGCGGGAGAGCGGGCACATCACCATGGATAAGGACGGCTACATCACCCTGACGGAGCAGGGCTCCCAGGTGGCGCAGCGGGTGTACCAGCGGCATCGCCTGCTGACCCGGTTCTTTATGACGCTGGGCGTCAGCGAGGAGACCGCCTCTGCGGACGCCTGCAAGATCGAGCACGATCTCAGCGAAGAGACGTTCCGCTGCATTCTGGAGCACGCCCGGCGGCATCTGGACGATCTGCCCGGCGAGCAATGACCCCGGCCATCGTCAGCGTCAGCCGCCGCACCGACGTGCCGGCCTTTCACGCGGACTGGTTTTTCCGCTGCCTGGAGCAGGGCTGGGCCATGGCGCAGGGGCCGGGCGGGTCCCGGTTTGTTTCGCTGGCGCAGCGGGACGTGGCGGGCTTTGTGTTCTGGACCAAGAATCCGGCCCCCATGCTGGACCGGCTGGACCAGCTGGGCGATGTGCCCTTTTATTTTCAATTTACACTGACTTCTTACGGCCGGGACGTGGAGCCGGGCATTCCGCCCAAAGGCGAGGTGCTGGTGCCGCTGTTCCGGCAGCTGTCCCGGCAGGTGGGCCGCCGGCGCGTGGTGTGGCGGTACGACCCGGTGTTTTTCAGCCCGGTGTACACGCTGGACTACCACCGCCGCTGGTTTGACCGGCTGGCCGGTCTGCTGGGGCCTTACACGGACACCTGCACCGTCAGTTTTCTGGACTGGTACCCGGTGATGGAGCGAAGCATGACGCAGCTGGGCGCGCAGCACGAGACTTCGCAGCTGCGGCGCGAGGCCATGGCCTGTTTTGCCGCCTGTGCCAGGCGCGAGGGCATTCGGCTGGTGACCTGCGCTCAGGACGGAGATTTTTCCGATCTGGGCGTGACGCCCGGCGCCTGCGTGGACCCGGCCCGGCTGGGGCTGCCCCCCGCGGGGCGCGACCGGGGCCAGCGCCCTCTGTGCCGGTGCGCCCCCAGCGTGGACATCGGCTTTTACGGCAGCTGCCGGGGCGGCTGCCGGTATTGCTACGCCGCCCGCGGGGCATACTGAATGAAAAAAGGAGATTCCATGAACGAAGAACAGCTTTCGGAAATTTTTGACTATTACGCCGCTCTGCCGGACCCCCGCCGGCAGGAAAACCTGGTGGCCATGCTGCGGGAAATTCAGGACGTGCTGGGCTGCGTGCCCGACGGAGTGGCCGCTCAGGCAGCCCGGGCCGTGGGAGAGAAACCCGTGGTCCTGACCAGCCTGGTGCGCCGGTTCTCCACCCTGAAAAGCGCGGCGTGGAGCCACCGGATCACGGCCTGCAGCGGCGCGCGCTGCGGAGCCCGGCAGGGCGCCGAGGTCTATCGGGCTCTGTGCGAAGTGCTGCGGCCGGGACCGGACGGGGTCAGCGAAAACGGACGGGTGCTGCTGTGCACCCAGAACTGCCTGAAGCAGTGCCGCACGTCCCCCAATGTGCTGGCGGACGGGGTGCTGCACCCCCACATGACCCCGGAAAGCGCCCGGGAACTGGCGCGCAAACTGCTGGAAGAATAAAAAAACGAGGAAGGCGACAGTCCTTCCTCGTTTTTTGTCACACCTCGTATTCCGCCGGTTTTCCGTCCAGCACCGCCAGCACCTGCCGGGCCACGCACAGCCCGGTGCGCCGCAGCGCCTCCCGGGTGGTGGCGGCAATGTGCGGCGTGGCGATGAAATTTTCCAGCCCCAGCAGCGGGTTTTCCGGGCCCGGCGGCTCCCGGCGAAACACATCGCAGGCCGCGCCGCCCAAAGGTCCTTCCGTCAGCGCCCGAAGCAGCGCCGCCTCATCCACCACGCCGCCCCGGCTGGTATTCACCAGCAGCAGGCCCGGTTTTGCCGCCGCCAGAATGTCCGGTCCGATCAGGTTCCGGGTGCCGTCGTTCAGCGGCACGCCCACGGTCACCGCATCGCACTCACCGAACAGTTCCCGCAGGCTGCCGCTCCGCTCCATGCCCAGGGCCCGGGCGCGGCTGTCCGTCATGGACGGCGACCACACCCGCAGGCGCATGCCGAACCCGTCCCGCAAAATCTCGCCTGCCCGGCAGCCGATCTCGCCCGCGCCCACCAGGCCCAAGGTCCTGCCCCGCAGCTCCACGCCGCACAGCGACGCATCTCCGGGCCGGGCCGCGCCCGCCCGGGCCATCCGGTCCGCCCGGGGAACGCGCCGGGCCAAAGCCAGCAGCAGCGCCGCAATGTGTTCGGCCACGCTCTCCACATTTTCATGGGGCGCATACACCACCCGCACGCCCCGCCGGCGCGCCTGGGTCAGATCCACTCCGTCCAGCCCGCGCCCGTGGACGCCCACTGCGCGCAGGCGGGAGCATTTTTCAAAAAAAGCGCGGTCAACCGCAAAATTGCGGGTAATCACCGCGTCCACGGTCCCCAGCTGCGCCGGGTCGTCCGTCACCTCCGCACGCTGCCGCAGCAGTGCCAGCGCCGCGGGGTCCAGCGGTTCGCACACAAAGATCTTCATGTCCCCTTCCCTCTCTTCCGCCTTTCATGGTAGCACATCCTTTTGTGCGGAGCAAGGCGCTTTTCGTCCCGATTTTTTTGTGGTACAATGAGGTCATTCTTTCCACGGGAGGCGTTTTTTTGACCACACTGTACGTCACGGATCTGGACGGCACGCTGCTGAATGCCCAGGGCCGGGTCAGTTCCTCCACGGCGGCGCTTCTCCGTCCGCTGGTGGACCGGGGGCTGGCGCTGACCATCGCCACCGCCCGCACCCCTGCCACCGCTTTGGACCTGGTGCGCCCGCTGGGCCTGCACCTGCCCGCGGTGATGATGTCCGGCGCGCTGGTGTATGATCTGGGCACCGGGCGGCCGCTGGCCACCCGCAGCCTGTCCGCCGAAAGCCGCAGCGCGCTGCTGACCCTGCTGGACCGCGCCGGGCGGGACGCGCTGGTATACTGCGTGCTGGACGGCCGGCTGGTGGTGTTTCACCGCGCCCCCACCTGCGATTACGCCCGCAGCTTCATCGCCCAGCGCAGCGGCTCGCCGCATAAGCAGTTCGTGCAGGTGGAACACTATGGGCAGATCCCGCTGGCGGCCCGCTGTCTTCTGACCCTGTTCTGCCTGCCCTGCCCGGACCTCCCCCTGCTGGAGGCGCTGCAGCGCCTGCCCGGCACGCACTGCCTGTGCTACGCCGATGAATACGGCCGGGGTGTGACCGCCGAGGTCTTTCCCGAAGGGTGCGACAAAGGCGCGGGCGTGCAGGACCTGCGGCGCCTGACCGGCGCCCGGCGGGTGGTGGCTTTTGGCGACAATGTGAACGATCTGCCGCTGTTTGCCGCAGCGGATGAGCGCTATGCCGTGGCGAACGCTGCCGCGGCGGTAAAAGAGGCTGCCGACGGCGTGATCGCTGCCAACACACAGGACGGCGTGGCCCGCTGGCTGGCCGCGCGCGAAGGAGGGAGCCTCTGACATGGAAAACATCGCCCCGGCCCTGCTGGCCTGGTACGACGCGGAAAAACGGGTGCTTCCCTTCCGCACGGTGTCCACGCCTTACCGGGTGTGGGTCAGCGAGATCATGCTGCAGCAGACGCGGGTTGCCGCGGCGCTGCCCTATTTTGAACGATTTATGGAAGAATTGCCCACGGTGGCGGACCTGGCGGCCTGCCCGCCCGAACGCCTGACCAAGCTGTGGGAGGGGCTGGGCTATTACAGCCGGGCGCGAAACCTGCAGAAAGCCGCGCAGATCCTTGTGGAACAGTACGGCGGCCAGCTGCCCGATGACCCGGCTTTGCTGCAGAAGCTGCCCGGCATCGGGCCGTACACGGCAGGCGCCATCGCGTCCATCAGCTTTGGCAAGCGGGTGCCTGCGGTGGACGGCAATGTGCTCCGCGTGGCCAGCCGGCTGCTGCTGGACGAAGGCGACGTGACCACCCCGGCGGTGCGCACCCGCCTGACGCAGGCCGTGCAGGCCATGCAGCCGCCGGACCGGCCCGGCGACTACAACCAGGCGCTGATGGAACTGGGCGCACTGGTGTGCGTTCCCGGCGGACCGCCGCTGTGCGACGCGTGTCCTCTGGCCGGGCTGTGCCGGGCCCGGGCGGCGGGCTGCGCGCAGCAGCTGCCCGTAAAAGCGCAGGCCAAACCCCGGCGCGCGGTGGATTACACCGTGGTGCTGGCCACGGCACAAAGCGCGGTCCTGCTGTGCCAGCGCCCGGCGAAAGGCCTTCTGGCCGGGCTGTGGCAGCCGGTGATGCTGGAGGGAAGCCTGGACGAAGCCGCCGTGTGCGCCGCGCTAAAAGCAATGGGTCTCGCGCCCGGCGAGCCTCAGCCGCTGCCCAACGCCAAACATGTGTTTTCGCACCTGGAGTGGCATATGACCGGGTACCGGGTGCCTGTGGCGCCCTGCCCGGCCCCCGCGGGGTTCGTGTGGGCGCAAAAGGACCAGCTGGAGAGCGTTTACGCCGTGCCCGGCGCGTTCCGGGTCTACCGGGACGTGCTGAAAAAGTGCTTGTAATCCCTTTGCAAAGCAAGTATAATGAAGAAAACAGACGGCCGGTCGAAAGGAGTGCTTGTCAATGAGTTCCTGGGGCAAGATCGCACATACCGTGTACGGCGCGGGCAAGATCGCGGCCGCCGCAAAACACATGACACACAAGGCGGGCCGTGCGCTTCGCCCGCAAAAAGAGGAGGATGTTTTCACCATGAAGAAATCGACCCTGATCGCCATCGTCGCGTTTCTGTCCGCTGTAGCGGGTGCTTTGGCCGCTGCGTTCGTCTATCTGCGCCGCCGCGAGGCCGAGCTGGACGAGTACGAACAGCTTTTGTTCAGCGAGGATTTCAGCCACGAGGAGCCGCAGGATGATGCGGTGGAAGATGCGGCCGAGACCGAGGAGATCTGACATCGTTTTGAAAGAGCGGCTTTGCCTGGCAAAGCCGCTCTTTTTTATATCTTTTCAAATACGACAGGAGTGAGAGAACCATGATTGCGCTCGCCGTTATTTGCACGCTGATCGCCGGGGTGATCGGCGCATATCTGGAACCCGTTTCGTTTGCTGTTTCTCTGCCCATTGCGGTCATGGGCGGATTCATTCTCAAGGCGCTTTCGGACCGCGCGTCCTCTGAAAAGTGACCGTTTTTTCACCGGACGTAAAAAATACGTCAAAACACGGGACGCACAAGCACGGCCCGTGGTACAATAAGGGCAATCAAGAAAAGGGGGCATCTTATGAAACTGAATTACAAACGCACCACCCTTGTGGGCCTCGCCTTTCTGTCCATCTGCGCGTTCTGGCAGGTGTACGACAACCTGATCCCGCTGATTTTGAAAGAGACCTTTGCCGTGGACGACACGCTCATCGGCGTGGTCATGGCGCTGGACAACGTGCTGGCACTGTTCATGCTGCCGCTGTTCGGCAAACTCAGCGACAAGACCCGCACCCGTGTGGGCCGGCGCATGCCGTACATTGTGGGCGGCACGGTGGCGGCCGTGGTGTGTCTGGCGATTCTGCCCCTGGCCGAGCGGCAAAACAACCTTGTGCTGTTCTTTGCGGGGCTGGGCTGTGTGCTGATCGCCATGGCTACCTACCGCAGCCCCGCCGTGGCCCTGATGCCCGACGTGACGCCCAAGCCCCTGCGCAGCCAGGGCAACGCGGTCATCAACCTGATGGGCGCTTTGGGCGGCATGCTGATGCTGGGCACCATGCAAGTGCTTTTGCCCAAGCAGGTCACGGGCGAGGTGTTCCGCCCCAACTACCTGCCCATCTTTGCGGTGCTGGGCATTCTGATGGCCGTGTGCATCGCCCTGCTGTTCTGGAAGATCAACGAGCCGGCCTGCGTGCGCGCCATGGAAGAGGAGAGCCGCGCCGCGGGCCTTTCACCGGACGAAGAAGAAACCGCACCGGACGGCACGGGCAAAAAAATGCCCCCGGCCCAGGCGCGCAGCTTTGTCTTTATTCTGGCCAGCGTGTTTTTGTGGTTCATGGGCTACAACGCCGTTACCTCCGGTTTCAGCCGATACGCCACCCAGGAACTGAAGGGCAGTTTCTCGCTGATTTTGATGGTCTGCACGGCGGCGGCCATTGTGGCCTATCTGCCGGTGGGCGCCATCGCGGCGCGCATCGGCCGCAAAAAGACCATTCTGGTGGGCGTGCTGTTTTTGGGCGTGGCCTTTGCGGCGGGCTCGTTCTTCCATCAGGTGTCGGCGTTTTTGTACATTTTCTTCATTTTCGCGGGCTTCGGCTGGGCCTTCATCAACGTGAACAGCTACCCCATGGTGGTGGAGATGGCCGGCGGCGCGGACGTGGGCAAATACACGGGTTACTATTACACCGTGAGCATGACGGCGCAGATCGTGACGCCCATTTTCTCGGGCTTTCTGATGGGGCACGTGGGCTATCGCACCCTGTTCCCCTATGCGGCGTTCTTTGTGTTCGCCAGTTTTGTGACCATGCTGATGGTGCGCCACGGCGACTCCAAGCCGCAGCCGAAAAAAGGGCTGGAAGCACTGGATGTGGACGATTAAAAAAACGCGGGAGCGGCCAAAACCGCTCCCGCGTTTTTTCTGTTTCACTGGTCAGGCACCCCGGTTCCGTTTTCGAAAAAGCCATCCACCGGCTCCAGAAAATGGCGCGGATGCTGTTTCCAGTAACCCGAATAGGTCCAGTCCGAAGGCAGTGCAAAGTTAAGCTGGTACATGCGGAACGTGACCGGAACATTTTTGGGCTGCCACTGCTCGATATAACTGTACCGGTACATCATGCCGATTCGTCGCATCACCGCGCCGCTGGGCAGATTGTTCACGTCATGGGTGGCGGTCAGATAGGGCACGCCCTGCCGCCGCGCTTCTTCGGCCACCGCCCCGGCGGCCTCGGTGGCAAAACCCTTTCCCCGCAGTTTCGGCGCCAAAGCATAGCCCAGGTCCCAGGCGGGGCCGGGGCTCAATGTCACGTATCCTGCAGGCGCACCGTCCGCGCACACCGCAAAACACATGCCCGGGCCACGGACATGTGCCTCGATCCAGGCCTGCGCCTGCTCCACGTTCTGCAGCGCAAACATGGGCGGAAAACGGGTGGTCTCTTCCTCTTTCAAAAGTCTGTACACCGCCCCGGCATCCTCCGGCGTGAAGGGGCGCAGCAAAAGCCGCTGTGTATGCAAAACCGTCGTCTTCATTGGCTGTCTTCTCCAAATGCCACCGCCCGCTCCCCGGTGGTCCAGTACCGGCTCATGAACTGCTCCCGGTCCACGGTGACCGTGCCTTCAATGGGGTCCATCAGGGTGAAGGTGTCCCCTTCGTAGCCCGTCAGCACCATGCAGTGCAGGTTTGAAAAGGGATAGTATTCCTCGCCGCTGGGCAGCGTCCAGTGAAAGGAACTGAACAGCCGGGTGTCCATGTTCAGCGTGGCCCACACGATCACCGGCGTGCCCTCGTCCAGCCGGCGCATCAGATCCAGCGCCGACGCCCCGGTGATATCCACCGCGCGCCAGCCGGAGTTCTGTTCGGCCAGATACTGGTTTGCCGCCTGCACGACGGGCCCCGCAAAGCAATAAAACCCCGTATACCCTTCCTCCGGCCAGCCCGCGTAGGCCTCGGCCGGGTCCGGCCCGCAGGCGATCATGCCGTCCTCGCTGTAGGTGATGGGCTCGCTGGGGATATAGCCGTACACCAGCTCCAGCGCGGTCACGTCGTAGCCCAAAAACCGCAGCACCGCCGCCAGGCTGGTGGCCTCGCAGCCATTGGGCAGTTCCGGGTACTGGCACAGTTCCTCCACATCCAGAGAGGTCCCTGTGTCCACCGCCATCACGGACTTTACCAGCCCGGTTTTCCACCGCGCCGTGCTCTTCCATTCCACCGAAGGGCTGTCCGCCCCCAAAACCAGCAGCGCCAGAAGCGGCACCAGCAGGCGAAGCGCCCGTTTTTCCATGCGCAAAAACACCCCGTGCCGCCTCCCTTGCCTGACAGAAAGTTTCTCTTTCTATTATTTTAGGAGGGCGCACACGGGGGTGCAAGCATCTTTCGTCTTTTTTCGCCAAAAAACCACAAATTACCGGTCAAACATGGCCCTGCGTGCCGTGGAGCGACGGAACAGGTCCTTCAATCCTTCCTCGTCGCCGGCCTGCAGCTTTTCCTTCAGGTCCGTGAGGCTGGCCTCGAACTGTTCGATCTCGGCGCACAGCGCGTCCCGGTTCAAAAGGAACAATTCGCTCCACAAATGCTCGTTGATGCGGGCAATGCGGGTCAGGTCCCGGAAGGAATCGCCCGTGAACTCGCACAGGCGCGGGTCGCCGTTGGCGTTCATCAGGCTGACGGCGATGGCGTGGGTCAGCTGGCTGACATAGCCGATCATCCGGTCGTGCTCGGCGCAGCTGAGCTGCGCGATGTGGGCAAAGCCCAGCGTTTCGGCCAGCTGCCGGGCAAAGGCAATGCCCCGGGGCGTGTTGCGCTCCGTGGGGGTGATGATGAAGTTGGCCGGCCGGAAAATGGCGCTGTCCGCATACTCCACGCCGCTGACTTCCTTGCCCGCCATGGGGTGGCTGGCAATGAACTCCACCCCTTCGGGCATGGCGTCCTGCACCGGACCCACCACCGCCTGTTTGACGCCGCACACATCCGTGACCAGCGTGCCCGGGCGCAGAAACCGCGCGTTGGCCCGCACCCAGTCGATGAGCGCGTGGGGGTACAGCCCCAGGACCACCGCCTCGGCCTGCTCCAGCAGCGGCCGGGCATCTTCCGTGGTGCCCTGGGCGATCCAGCCTTTGTCCAGCGCGAAGCGGATGGCTTCGCCCCGCACATCCACCGCCGTGACGCGGCAGCCCGCCTCGGTCAGGCCACGGGCGTAGCTGCCGCCCAAAAGGCCCAACCCCACAATACAAAAATTACGTTGTTCCATCTGTTTTTACCTCCGCGCCCAGCTGCTGCATCCGGGAGAAAAAGTCCGGCCAGCTTTTGCGCACCGCCTCGGCTTCCTGAATGCACACCGGCACGTCCGCCGCCAGAGCCGCCACGGTCAGCGCCATGACCACCCGGTGGTCGTTGTGGCCCGCAAGGTCCGGCGCGCCGTGCAGCGATGCGCCGCGCACCCGCACCGTGCCGCCTTCGGCCTCGATGCGCCCGCCCAGCTTTTCCACTTCCTGCTGCATGGCGGCGATGCGGTCCGACTCCTTGACCCGCAGCCGTCCGGCATTGCGGATGACCGTCTCGCCTTCGCAGAACAAGCCCAGCACCATCAGGATGGGGCCCAGGTCCGGGCAGTCGGCCAAATCGATGTCCACGGCGCGCAGCGGCTGTTTTTCAAAACGCCAGCCGCCGGGCACCGCCGTCATGCCCGCGCCGCAGCGGCGCAGAATGTCGAAGATCACCCGGTCGCCCTGGCAGGAGTCCTCCCGCAGGCCCGTGACCGTAATGCCGCCTTTCACCGCGCCCAGCACTGCCGGAAAAGCCGCCTGGGAGGCATCGCCTTCCACCGCGCCGTTCCGGGGGCGGTAGCGCTGGTTGCCGGGAATGAAAAAGGTGTTTCCTTCCCGCCGCACCGAAACGCCGAAATCCGCCATGGCGCGCAGCGTCAGGGCCACATAGCTCTGGCTTTCAAAGGGCGGGGTCACCTGCAGCACGCTGTCGCCGTCCAGCAGGGGCAGCGCCAGCAAAAGCCCGCTGATGAACTGGCTGGACACGCCGCCCTCCACCCGGTACTCCCCCGGGCGCAGGGGGCCGCACAAGGTCAGCTCCTGCTGGGTTTGAGAAAACGGCAGGCCCTGCCGTTCAAACAGGCGGGCGTACACGTCCTGGGGGCGCTGCATCAGACGGCCGTGCCCAAGCAGACGCACCGGCCGGCCGCAGCTCGCCAGCAGCGGAATGAAAAAGCGCAGGGTGCTGCCGCTTTCGCCGCAGTCCACCGGGCCGTCGGGCGCTGTCAGGCGGCCGCCGCAGCCGTCCACCACAGCCCGGCCCTCTTCCAGCCGGACCCGCGCGCCCAATGCCTCCAGCGCACGGGCCGTGGCCAGCACGTCCTGGGACGGGTCCACCCGGTCGATGACGCTGCGGCCTTCCGCCAGGCCCGCGCAGATCAGCAGCCGGTGGGCCATGCTTTTGGAGGGAGGCGCCTCCAGCGTGCCGAAAACGCGGCTTCGTTCGATGGTCACCCGCATGGCGTCACATCTCCCGGCCGATGACCCGGGCGATGGCCCGGCCCTTTTCGATGACCGCGGCAAAGCGGTCCGGCTTCAGGCTCTGGGCCCCGTCGGACCAGGCGCACTCGGGATTCTCGTGCACTTCGATGATCAGCCCGTCCGCCCCGGCGGCAATGGCCGCCAGACTCATGCTCTCCACATAGCGCCAGTTGCCCGTGGCATGGCTGGGGTCGATGATGATGGGCAGGTGGGTTTTCTCCTTGATGATGGGAATGACCGACAGATCCAGCGTATTGCGGGTGTATTTTTCAAAGGTACGGATGCCCCGCTCGCAGAAGATGACGTTTTCGTTGCCCGCGGCCATGATGTACTCGGCGGACATGATCCATTCCTCGATGGTGTTGGCAAGGCCCCGCTTGAGCAGAACGGGCTTTTTCATTTTGCCCACGGCTTTCAAAAGCTGGAAGTTCTGCATGTTGCGCGCGCCGATCTGCACCAGGTCCACATACTGTTCAAACTCTTCGATGCGGTCCTCGCTCATCAGCTCGCTGACGATGGGCAGACCCGTGGCTTCCCGGGCCTTCACCAGGTCCAGAATGCCCTCGGTGCCCAGGCCCTGAAAGGCGTAGGGCGAAGTGCGGGGCTTGTAGGCGCCGCCCCGCAGCATAGTGCCGCCGGCGGCCTTGACCTTTTTGGCCACATCGATGGTGGGCTGCTCGCCCTCCACGCTGCACGGGCCGCCGATGACCACGATTTTTTCGTGGCCGCCCACTTTCACGCCCGCCACATCGATGATGCTGTCCGCCTCGTGAAACAGGCGGTTGGCCTTTTTGTACGGCTCGGACACCCGCTGCACGTTTTCCACATAGGGATTGGCCCGGATCTGCTTTTCGTCCAGAATGGTGGTGTCGCCCACCAGGCCGAACACGTTGTAGTCCGTGCCGCGGATCATGGTCACGGACAGGCCCTTTGCCTCAAATTCGTGAATAATTTTCTCCAGCTCTGCAGCCGGGGTTCCCCGTTTGGTGCTGATGATCATGACTGTTTCTCCCCTTCGTCCCTGTTTTGCCCATCGGCCAGCAGCGCTTCCATGCCGCGCACGTAGCCCTCTTTTCCAAGGCCGATGAAATGATATTTGCAGGCCATGCCCGCATAACTGATCTGCCGGAAGCTCTCCCGCTTGGTCACATCGGACAGATGCACCTCCGCCGCGGGCAGCGCCACCGCCTTCAGCGCGTCCAGAATGGCCACGCTGGTGTGGGTGTAGGCCGCCGGGTTGATGACGATGCCGTCCACCCGGCCCAGCGCCTTTTGAATGGCCGTGACCAGCTCGCCCTCGCTGTTGGACTGAAAGAACTCCACCTCACAGCCCAGGCGGGCGGCCTCGCCCTTCAGATATTCCAACAGGCCCTCATAGGTCAGGGTGCCGTAGATGTCCGGCTCCCGGATGCCCAGCATGTTGATGTTAGGCCCGTTCACAATCAAGAACTTCATAAAAACGCTCCTTCACACGGTCCGCCACCGTGTAAAACGGGGCGTCGTTGTTCACTTTTGCATGGCAGGCCTTTTGGTACAGCGGCGCGCGGACCGCGTACTGCGCCTCCAGCGCCTGCCGGCTTTGGGACAGGGGCCGCGCGCCCCCGGGCTGCAAGTCCTGTAAAGGCCGGTCAATATACACCACCACGCCGTTCTGGCGCAGGGCGGCCACGTTCTCCTCCCGCAGGACCACGCCCCCGCCCGTGGACAGCACCTGCCCGCTCTCCCTGGCGAACCGCGCGGTCACCCGGCTTTCCACGTCCCGGAAATAGGTCTCTTTGCCGGGAGCCAGAATCTGCGAAATGGGGCGGCCTTCCTGCCGCTCGATCTCCGCGTCCAAATCCACAAAGCGCTTGCCCAGCAGCTTGGCGCAGGCCTTGCCCAGGCTGGTTTTGCCGCAGCTGGGCATGCCGATGAGCACCAGGTTCGCCTGTTTGGCGCGCAGATCCCGGTAGATGGACTCGATTTCTCCATCCGGTATTTTTTTATCCGTAAAATACTCTGCGGCGTATTTCGCCTGTGCCACCAGCATGGACAGGCCGTTCACACACCGCACGCCCAGCGCCTCGGCCTGCTGCAGAAGGGCCGTGTGGAAGGGGTTGTACACCACGTCCGCCACGGCTTCCAGCCGGGGGAAGGCCGTCAGGTCCAAAAGGCACTCCCCATTGTTGGGGTACATGCCCGCGGGGCTGACGTTGACCACCACTTCCACGTCTTTGCGCTTCATGGCGTCCTCGTAGGACAGCGCGCCGTTTTTGCCGCTGCGGGAGGCCAGAAGGACCTCCTTCGCGCCCTGATCCCGGGCCACGGCGGTCACGGTGCGGCTGGTGCCGCCGGTGCCCAGCAGCAGCACCGTGCGGTTTTGAAAAGCAATGCCCGCCCGCTTTGTCATGTACGCAAAGCCGGCGTAGTCGGTGTTGTAGCCGTACAGCCGGCCGGATCGGTTGATCACCGTGTTCACCGCGCCGATGGCAGCGGCCTTTTCATCCACTTCGTCGCAGGCGGCCAGCGCCAGCTGCTTGTAGGGGATGGTCACGTTCACGGCCCGGAAGTCCCGGGATGCGAAAAACGCCCGGGCCGCGTCCTCATCGGGCAGAGGCACCAGGTCGTAGGCATAGCCGCCCAGCGCCTCGTGAATGGGTTTGGAAAAGCTGTGGCCCAGCTTTTGGCCGATCAATCCGTATTCCATGACGAACCCTCCTGCCAGGCTGTGCCGAACTGCTGCGCGCACAGGTCCGCCAAACCGAACGCCACCAGACTGTCCTGCACCACACGGGCCCGGTGCACGATGCACGGGTCGTGCCGGCCGTTGATCTGCAGGGTGGCGTTGCGCTTTGCGGCGTAATCCACCGTCTGCTGCACTTTATAAATGCTGGGGGTGGGCTTGACCACAGTGCGCAGCACCACGGGCATGCCGTTGGTGATGCCGCCGTTCACCCCGCCGTTGCGGTTCTGGGTGGTGACCACCCGGCCGCCCTGCATGCGGAAGGGGTCGTTGGCCTGGCTGCCCCGCAGGCCCGCCAGCGCAAATCCGTCGCCGAACTCCACACCTTTCACCGCGGGAATGCTGAACAACAGGCCGGCCAGCACGCTCTCCACGCTGTCAAAGAAGGGTTCGCCCACGCCTGCGGGCAGGCCCAGCACCACGGTTTCCAGCACGCCGCCCACGCTGTCGCCCTCGGCGGCGGCCGCCTCGATGGCCCTTGTCATGGCCGCGCCCCGCACCTCGTCCAGCACGGCGAAGTCCTTTTCATTCAGCTGCCGTGCCTGGCGCAGCAGCGTCTCCGGGTCCCGGGAGAAAGGCGCATCCTCCACGCCCGCGCATTTGGCCAGGTGCGTGGCAATGACCACGCCCTTGTCCTCCAGCATCTTCGTAAAAATGCTGCCGGCGGCCACCACGGGTGCGGTGAGCCGGCCGGAGAAATGGCCGCCGCCCCGGGCGTCCTGATAGCCGCCGTACTTGGCATAGGCCGTGTAATCCGCATGACCGGGGCGCAGAAGGTCCGCGGTCTTGGCGTAGTCGCCGCTGCGGGTGTTCTCGTTTTCAATCAAAAGGGTCAGGGCCGTGCCCGTCGCCCGGCCCTGGTACACGCCCGATACAAAGCGCACCCGGTCGGCCTCGGTGCGGGCCGTGGAAATTTTACCCTTGGCCCGGCGCTTGTCCATCTGGCGGGCCACAAACGCCTCGTCGATGACCGTGCCCGGCCGCAGCCCTGTGACCACAGCGCCGATGGCGGGGCCGTGGCTCTCACCGAAGACGGTCAGGGTGAAGGCAGTGCCTGTGCAGTCGCTCATTGGATCCCCTCCCCGATCAGCGTGCGAAGCTCTTCCAGCGGAATTTTGTCCAGCCGCACCTGACCCAGCTCGGGCACGCGCACCACGGTCACCGCGTCGCCCGACGCCTTTTTGTCATGGGTCGCAAACCGGAAGATCTCGTCGCCGTCGTATTCGATGGACGCGGGCAGCCCCAGGCGCTTGTACACCGCTTTGACCCGGCTGCGCAGCGTCTCGTCCTCGATCATGGGCAGCATGCCCAGCGCCACGCACTCGCCGTGGTACAGGCCACCCAGATGCTCGGCGCTCTCGATGCCGTGGCCGATGGTGTGGCCAAAGTTCAGCACCGCCCGGCGGCCGGTCTCCCGCTCGTCGTTTTCCACCACGTTCTTTTTCACCACCAGGCTGCGGTACAGGATCTCTTCCAGGTCCTTGTCCGCGTCGCCGGTCTCAAACAGTTCAAACAGATCCTCGTCGGCGATCAGGCCGGCTTTCACCGCCTCGGCCAGACCGTTGATGAAATGGCGGCGGGGCAGCGTGTCCAGCGTGTCCGGGTCCGCCACCACCAGCCGGGGCTGATGGAAGGCGCCCACCACATTTTTGGTGCCCGCCAGGTTGACGGCGGTCTTGCCGCCGATGGAGGAATCGATCTGGCTCAGGGTGGTGGTGGGGCAGTTGATGAAATCCACGCCCCGCATGTAGCAGGCAGCCGCAAACCCGGCCAGATCGCCCACTACGCCGCCGCCCAGCGCCAGCACCGCGTCCGAACGGCCGAACCCGGCTTCCAGCATGGTGGTGAGGATGCGCTCCAGACAGGCGAAGCTCTTGGACCCTTCGCCCTGGGGCACGCACACCTCCACGCCCCGGCCGCACTGGGCCAGAATCGCTTCCACATAGCGGCGGGGCACGCCCTCGTCCGTCACCACCAGCACCTTTCGGTTCAGGTTGATCAGCTGGTTGACCCGGGCCAGAGCGCCCCGGCGCACCACGATGTCATAGCTGCGCACACCAAGACGCATGGTCAGTTTCATGTTGCTCTCTCCTTTATTCCCGGCCGTACACGCCCAGCACCCGGGCGGTGCGGCACAGACCGTTCAGTTTTTCCAACAGCGCGCGGGAGCTGTCCGAAGACACGTCGCCCACCAGCTCCACATAAAAGTAATACTCCCAGGGCACATGGGGCATGGGCCGGCTTTTGATGCACTCCATGTTGAAGCCCATCTCCCCGATGGCCTGCACCACCCGGGCCAGACTGCCGGCCACATGGTCCACGGTAAACAGCAGGCTGAACCGGTTGCCCGCCGCGGCCATCTCCCGTCCGATGACGATGAACCGGGTGGTGTTGCTCTCGCTGGTGTTCACGTCTTCCGCCAGCACCGCAAGGCCGTACAGGGCCGCCGTCTCTTTTGAGGCGATGGCCGCCAGCGTCACGTCGCCGGTCTCGGCCACATACTTGGCCGCGGCGGCGGTGTTGGCCATGGGCCGGGTCTCCAGCCCCAGCGTGCGCAGGAACTTTGCCGACTGCTGCAGCGCCTGCGGGTGCGACACCACCTGCCTGACCTCGCTCAGCTTTGCGCCGGGCACGCCCAGAAGGTTCTGGCTCACGGGCAGATCGTACACCTGCTGCACGCACAGGTCTTCGTGGGCAAAGCACAGATCCAGCACTTCGCTGACGTCGCCCGCATGGCTGTTTTCAAAGGGCAGCACGCCGCAGGCGGCCTCGCCCTTTTCCACCGCGTCAAACACCTGGGCCCAGGTGGGGTACGCCCGGGCCGCTGCATGGGGGAACAGCCGGGTCAGCGCAATGTGGCTGAAGGCGCCCTCCACCCCCTGATAGGCCACGGCGTCCCGGGCCAGCACCCGGCTTTGAAACGCCCGGGACACGGCCATGTTGTGCCGCACAAAGTCCTCGTACCATTCGGCGTACGCTTTGTCCGGCAGCAGCGCCAGGTTCTTTTCCACCACAGCCTCTTCCCGGGATGCATCCAGCACCGGAAGGCCGTGTTCTTTTTTATAGGCCACCACGTCCCGCACCGCGTCCATGCGGCGGCAGAACAGCTGCGCCATCTGGGCGTCCACTTCGTCAATGACGGCGCGCGCCTGTGAAAGTTTGTCCACGCAAACCACCTCGTTTTTGCCAGTATACCAGAGCACCGGCCTTATTTCAATTGCAGCAGGGGCATTTGGGCCATCCGGTCAAAGGCCTCGGCCATTTTGTCCACGCCCACGGTGCAGGCGATGCGCAGATAGCCCTCGCCCGCGTCGCCGAAGGCCGAGCCGGGCACCATCAGCACATGGGCCTCTTCCAGAATCCGGGCGCAGGCCTCCATGCTGGTCAGCCCGGTCTTTTTGATGCCCGGGAACAGGTAGATGCCCCCCGCCGCAGGGCTGAGGGTGAAGCCCGGGATCTCCCGGATGCGCTTTGCGCCGTATGCCATGCGTTTCTCAAATTCCGGCACGATCTGCCGCGCGTATTCGTGCCGTTTTTCCAGCGCGTACAGCGCCGCCCGCTGGGAATAGCTGGGCGCGGAGAAGATCAGGCTGTCGTTGATGCGCTTCACCGCCCGGCAGATCTCCGCCGGGGCCACGATGTTGCCCACCCGCAGGCCGGTCATCACAAAGTTCTTGCTGAAACTGTTGATGGTCACCGTGCGCTGCGCCATCTCCAGCAGGCTCATGATGGGGACAAAGCGCCCGCCGTACACAAAACTGGTGTAAATGTCATCCGCGATGACCAGCAAATCGTGCCGCCGGGCAAACGCCGCCAGCGCGGCCAGGGTCTCGTCCGAATAGCACACGCCCGTGGGGTTGTTGGGCGTGTTGATCAGCAGCGCCTTGGTGCGGCCGGTCACATAGGCTTCGGCCCGCTGCACGTTGGGCTGCCAGCACTCCTCTTCGGTGCAGGGCACGCACACGGGCACGCCGCCCGGGATGCGCACCTGCTGCTCATAGGCCGAGAAGTACGGGTCGAACACAAGCACCTCGTCTCCTTCTTCCAGCACGGCTTCCATCACAAGGCTCATGGCCGCGCAGCCCGCCGTGGTCACAAACACGTTCTCCCGGCCGATGTTCACGCCATAGTCCTCGGCGTAAAAGCGCACGATGGCGTCCCGCAGTTCCGGATATCCCCAGGGGTCGCTGTACTTGGTGTACCCGGCCAGCGCATCCGCCCCCGCCTTTTCCAGAATCTCCGCCGGCACCGGAAGATCCGGATCTCCGATGGAAAAATCAATGATGTCCGGATACAGCTTCGCCTTGTCCGTCACCGTCATCAAGGGGTTCGTCTCCTCGCCCTGCCACTCTTTTGCCAAAAACTGACGCATTCCCATTCCCTCCGTGATTTGACGATTTGGGTCCAGTATACCACGTTTGGAACAAGTTTAGCAATAAAACATCGAAAAAAGCCGCCGGAATTCCCCTTGACGGGCCGGTCTCTTTGGCTTATCTTGAAGGGAGAAACCCTTATAATAAGGAGGTCGTATGAAAGCGCTGCAAACCTGCTGCCTCACCGGCCACCGGGATCTCCCCGCGGATACCCGGCTTCTGGAGGCCCGCCTGACCGAGGCCGTCCGCGGCCGTCTGGCCCAGGGCGTTCGCTATTTCGGCGTGGGGGGCGCCGTGGGGTTTGACACCCTGGCCGCCGAGGTCCTTCTGAACCTGCGGGACACCCTCTATCCTCAGATCCGGGTCATCGCGGTAGAGCCTTTTGACGGGTTCACCAGCCGGTGGACCGACGCGCAGCGCGCCCGGCGGCAAACGCTGCTGCCCCGGTACGACAAGCGGGTGTGCCTGCTGCCCCGGGGAAGCCGGGAAGCCTATCTGGCCCGGGACCGGTACCTGGTGGACAACTCCGCCCACTGCATCAGCTACTGCAATCGCACTTCGGGCGGCACGGCCTACACCGTGCGGTACGCGCTGCGCCGGGGGCTGTACGTGGAGAACCTGGGCAGCCTGAACGTGGCCCTTTTTTGACGAAAATGCCTTTTATATGCTATAATAACTTAATTATACAGTAAGGGGGCGGTGGGATGCGCGCACTGAAACGTACCTTGCTCTGGCTTTTGCTGGTGGCCGTTCTGGTGGGCGGCCTGGTGGGCGGCACGCTGTTCTGGCTGTACCGCAGCACCGACGAGACGGACTTTGAGCCCCCTGCCCTGACGCTGAACGGGCAGACCCTGACCCCTACCCAGTGCGAATGGCACGCGCCCGTGCTGAACGGTGTGCTGTATAAAACCTATGCACCTGCCGCTTCTCCGCGGCAGGACCTGGGCGAGATCGGGCAGGCCACCGTGCCCCTGTCTCTTCCCAAAGACGCGCTGGTGGCCCTGACGGTCACCGGGCCGGACGGCGCCACGCTGTACAGCGAGAACTCCGCCCAGCGGACGGAGCTTTCGTTCTCCCAAAACGGCACGCACATTCTGCGGGCCACGGTGGAGATCAAGCCCCGGGCGGGCAAGGGGTACGGTGTTTTTCGGTATGAAGCGGCCTTCACGGTCAATGCGCCCCCGCAGGTGCAGTTCTCTTCCACGCGGCTGGAACAGGGCGGCGTGGTGTGCGTACGGGTCAGCGGCGTGCTGGACGAAGGTGCGGCTCTGCAGCTGGAAAGCGATCTTCCCGCCACGCCCTTCGTGGACGTGCCCGGCGGAAAGGCGGCGTTTCTGGGCCTGCACTACAACCGGGAACCGGGCGACTATGCCGTGACCGTGCGCTGCGGCGATTTTGTGCAAAGCGCGGTGGTCACCGTGGTGCACCGGGATTATCCCCGCCTGTATCCGCCCGCGTCCGAGCCTGCGTCGGCCGTAGCTTTGCAGCAGTGGCGGGACGCCATCTATCCGCTGTACAGTATGTCCGCCACACCCCCGGCCTGGAGCGGCCGGTTCACGGCGCCTCTGGCGTCCGCCGTGGAAAGCGTGCCCTACGGCTCGTTTGTGTACGAGGGCGGCAGCCAAAGCCCCAGCCGCTCCAGCGGCGTGGAATACAGCTGTGCGGCCTCGTCGCCGGTGACGGCGCCGGCCGCGGGCACCGTGGTGTTTGCGGGCTCGCTGGAGCTGACGGGCAACACCGTGGTGCTGGACCACGGCGCGGGCCTGAAAACCTACTTTTTCTACCTGTCACAGCTGAGTTGTGAAAAGGGCCAGACGCTGGAGCAGGGCGCTCAGCTGGGGCTGAG
Organism: Ruthenibacterium intestinale; assembly: GCF_040096265.1. Classification (NCBI taxonomy): domain Bacteria; kingdom Bacillati; phylum Bacillota; class Clostridia; order Eubacteriales; family Oscillospiraceae; genus Ruthenibacterium; species Ruthenibacterium intestinale. The sequence goes on along the minus strand of NZ_JBBMFA010000059.1, from coordinate 26,920 downwards.
CGGCGAACGCCTGTTCTTTGAGGCCCGCATCGGCAACCAGAGCATTGACCCCGCCGCTTTGTTCGACGGAAGCAGCGGTTTGTATTTTGCACAGTAAGGAGCAACCCATGGAACCTACCAATCACACACCGGAAAACCTGCCTGCGCAGCAGCCGGAGACAGCGCCGGCCGCAGACGCGCCCCAGGAGCAGGCCGCCGCACCCAAAGCGGATACCCCGGTGCTGCACAAGATCGTGACCAACCTGCAGCGGGGCGCCAATGACGGCGCCGCCCAGCCGCAGAACGGAAAAATTCCCGCCGGGGCCGTTTGGAACGCCCTGGGCCAGCTGTTTTACCGGGTGGGCCAGCAGACCGAATACGCCTTTGTGCGGGCGGGCCGCCGGTTGCGCCGCATTCTGCGGGCGCTGCGCAGCGGCGCCGTTGCGCTGACGCTGCTGTTTCTGCTGCCGGTCCTGCGCTTTTTCGGCCTGATCGTACAGGATCTGACCGAGCCCTTCCGCCGCTTTGCCCGGGGCCTGCGCAACGCCTACCGGGCCGCGCAGGAAGGCGAGGGAAGCAAAGACGGTCTGAACTATCTGAAAAGCGGCGTAAAGGCCTACCGCTATCTGGTGGGCAACGCCCTTCGTTACCTGATGCCGCTGGGCGCGGCGGCGGTGCTGGTGTTCACCGTGCATCAGGTCCTGTCCTACGACTACTCGCTGGCCGTGGAGTACAACGGCCAGATGCTGGGCTTCATTGAGAATGAAAACGTGTGGGAAAGCGCCGAAAACTACGTGCGCGAGCGCATCATCGCCTCGGATGAGAGCGCCCGGGACTGGACCGCCGAGCCCACCTTCTCCATTCGCCCCATTGACGCGGCCGCCCGGTCCACGGCCTTCCAGCTGGCGGACGATATCATCGCCAGCGCCAGCGACGAGATCCAGAACGCCACGGGCGTGCACATCAACGGCGAACTGCTGGGCGTGGCCACCGACGGCCAAGCCATTCAGGACGTGCTCAACCAGGCCCTGGCCCCCTATCAGGAGAGCCAGAACGAAAACCACCGGGTGGAATTCGCCCAGGACGTGCAGCTGGTGCCCGGCGTGTATTTCACCTCGTCCATTGAAGGCACCGACACCCTGATCGACGCCCTGTATTCCAACCCGGATTATCTGAAGGTCAAGACCATCGACGTGGTGGAGTACGACGAGGAGATCGCCTACACCACCGAGGAAGTGGAGAGCGACGACTATTACACCGGCGTGCGGAAGGTGATCCAGGCCGGCCGCAACGGCACCCAGCATGTGGTGGCCGAAGTGACCAGCATCGACGGGCAGGAGGTCTCCCGCGTGCCGCTGCAGGTCACGGTCACCGAGGAGATGACGCCCCGCATCGTGGCAGTGGGCACCCAGACGCCGCCCACCACCTCCATCACCGGCTCGGGCGTTCTGGTGTTCCCGGTGCCGGACTACGTGGGCATCAGCACCCGGTTCGGCCAGGGCGGCCACCGCGGCGTGGACCTGCGCGCTCCTTACGGCGCGCCCATCTACGCCTGCGACAGCGGCACCGTGGTGGAAGCCGGCTGGCATTACAGCTGGGGCAACTATGTGAAGATCGACCACGGCAACGGCATGGCCACTTTGTACGCCCACTGCTCCAGCCTGGCGGTAAGCGCCGGCCAGGGTGTGGCGCGCGGCCAGGTCATCGGCTATGTGGGTTCCACCGGTTACTCTTCGGGCAACCACTGCCATCTGGAGCTGTACATCGGCGGTTCTCTCACCGATCCCATGGCCTATATCAGCTGACGAAAGAGGTGCTTTTATGAAACTGGATAAACCCACCCTGCTGCGCCTGGCCCTGGTGCTGGGCGGCTGCGTGGTCCTGTACTGGGCGCTGTGCAACCTGGCGCTGCTGGGCGCGGCGCTAGGGCTGCTGGCCGGGGTGCTGTTCCCGCTGACGCTGGGCTTCTGCATTGCCTTTGTGCTGAACGTGCCCATGCGCTTTCTGGAACGGCACCTGTTCCTCCGCACTCAAAAGCCGGTGCTGAAGCGGCTGCGCCGGCCCCTGTGCATCCTCATCTCGCTGGTGTTCATTCTGGCTGTGCTCACCGCGGTGTTCTGGCTGGTGGTTCCGGAACTGGTCAATGCCCTTGTGGTGCTGGCCAACACCGTGCCGCCCTTCCTGGCCAAGGCCACGGCCTGGCTGCAGGACAACGCCGACCGCTTTCCCCAGCTGGAGAGCTGGCTGGCCGGGCTGGACATCGACTGGGCCAAAACCGGCCGAGACATCATCACCTACCTGACCGGCCAATTCAGCTCCCTGCTGGGCGGTACCGTGCAGGTCATTTCCGCCACGGTGGGCGGCGTGACCAATGTGGTCATCGCCTTCATTCTGGCGCTGTACATCCTGCTGGGCAAGGAAAAGCTGAAAGCCCAGTGCACGGCGGTCTGCCGTGCCTTCCTGCCCGAGCGCTTCGCCAAAGGGCTCTTGTATGTGACGCGCCTTTCCTCCGACACTTTTGCCAGCTTTGTCACCGGCCAGTGCATTGAGGCCTGCATTCTGGGCACGCTTTGCTGGCTGGGCATGACGCTGTTCCGTTTCCCCTATGCGCCCATGATCGGCGCGCTGGTGGGCTTCTGCGCTCTGATCCCCATTGTGGGCGCGGTGATCGGCACTGTGGTGGGCGCCTTCATGATCATGATGGTGGACCCTGTTCAGGCCATTCTGTTTGTGATTTTCCTGTTGACGCTGCAGCAGATCGAAGGGAACCTGATCTATCCCCGGGTGGTGGGTTCCTCGGTGGGTCTGCCCGCCATTTGGGTGCTGGCCAGCGTCACGGTGGGCGGCAGTTTGTGGGGTATCGGCGGCATGCTGTTTGCCGTGCCGGTGTGCAGCATTCTGTACACGCTGATGCGCCGCGTCACCCAGTACCGGCTGGCGGAAAAAGAGGCCAAAAAGCATGCGGCTTCCTGACGCCGCCGGGGGTCCGGCTCTCGATCGCACAGTGTTTAACTCATAAAGCGGAGGATACGTCCTCCGCTTTCTTTGTGTGTAAAATTCACAACGCACATAGTGTTTAGTTGTTAAACTTATTGCATTTTGTCCATTGACGAATGTCTCCTCTGGCGGTATGATAATACACATCAGCATCGTTAAATGCAGCGTACAGGCAGTACTGCATGGGCCCCTGCTTTCAGAGAACCGCCGGATGGTGCAAGGCGGCAGCAGACCAGGTTAGGCATCCCCTGCGAGCAGCCGCGTCCAACGGATTCTTCCCAGTAAACGCGGCCGGACGCCGCCCCGTTATCGGCGGGCATGTTTTTTCGACACCGCAAAGGGGCCGCGCTTGCGGCAAGCGAAGTGGTACCGCGGAACTTGTATACAGGGTTTCGTCTTCACAAAGAAGGCGAAACCCTGTTTTTTAACGGTGAAAAATCAACGAGAGAGGGAATCAATATGAACGGACTCATCATGATGTGCATCGCCATCGTCGTGCTGGGCGCCGGCTATCTGGTCTATGGCCGCTGGCTGGCGAAAACCTGGGGCATCGACCCCAACGCAAAAACACCCGCCTACGAATTTGAAGACGGCGTGGACTATGAACCGGCGGACACCAACGTGGTCTTCGGCCACCAGTTCGCCTCCATCGCAGGCGCAGGCCCCATCAACGGCCCCATCCAGGCCGCGGTGTTCGGCTGGGTACCCGTGCTTTTGTGGGTGCTCATCGGCGGCGTGTTCTTCGGCGCCGTGCAGGACTTCTCGTCCATGTACGCCTCTGTGAAAAACAAGGGCCGCACCATCGGCTACATCATTGAAGAATACATCGGCAAATGGGGCAAAAGCTGTTCCTTCTGTTCTGCTGGCTGTTCTGCATTCTGGTGGTCGCCGCTTTTGCGGACGTGGTCGCGGGCACATTCAACGGCTTTGCGACCGACGGTTCGCAGATCGTGGCCAACGGCAACGTGGCCACCACCTCCATGCTGTTCATTGTGGAAGCCGTGGCCCTGGGCTTTTTGCTGCGCTACGGCAAGCTGCACAAATGGGTGAACACCGCCATTGCCATCCTGCTGCTGGTGGCGGGCGTGGCCGTGGGCCTGCACGCTCCGGTGTTCATCTCCCAGGGCACCTGGCACCTGGTGATCTTCGCCTACATCTTCGTGGCCAGCGTGGTGCCTGTGTGGGCGCTGCTGCAGCCCCGTGACTATCTGAACAGCTACCTGCTGGTGTTCATGATCGTGGCCGCCGTGGTGGGCGTTCTGCTGACCAATCCTTCCATCAACCTGCCGGCCTTCACCTCCTTCTACGTGGAGGGTACGGGCTACATGTTCCCCATTTTGTTCGTCACCATCGCCTGCGGCGCTGTGTCCGGCTTCCACAGCCTGGTGTCCTCGGGCACTGCGTCCAAGCAGATCAAAAACGAGAAGAACATGCTTCCCGTCTCCTTCGGCGCCATGCTGATGGAGTCCATGCTGGCGGTGATCGCGCTGATCGCCGTGGGCAGCTTTGCCACCGGCGAGGCCGCAGCTCAGGGCTACACCACGCCCGCCCAGATCTTCGCAGGCGGCGTGGCAGGCTTCCTGGCAAAGCTGGGCCTGTCCTGCAACCTGATCTTCACGCTGATCAACCTGGCGGTGTCCGCCTTTGCGCTGACCAGCCTGGACAGCGTGGCCCGCATCGGCCGTCTGTCCTTCCAGGAACTGTTCCTGGACGCTTCCATTGAGGATGACCATATGGAGCCCTGGCGCAAAGTGGTCACCAACAAATACTTTGCCACGGTGCTGACGCTGGTTCTCAGCTACCTGCTGGCCAAGGCCGGTTATCAGTCCATCTGGCCGCTGTTCGGCTCTGCCAACCAGCTGCTGAGCGCGGTGGCCCTGTTTGCACTGGGCATCATCGTGGCTGTGCAGGGCGTGAAAAAACTGCTGGCTCAGGAGCCGGCCAAAGCCGAAAACTGAGCGCACAAACTTTGAGGGGTGTTGCGGGCGCGGAAGGAAAAGCCTTCCGCGCCCGTTTTTTTTGCGCTTGTGCGACGGCTTTTGGCATGGTATACTTGTATGTATCCTGATTTTGTAGACAAAGGAGTGTTGTGCATGGGCCTTTTGGCAGACGCCCGTTCCATGCGGGAGAAGGACCCGGCCGCCCGGACGCTGGCCGAGGTCATGCTGTTGTATCCGGGCTTCCATGCGCTGGTGTTCTACAGGGTGTCGCACTGGCTGTTCCGGCACCGGCGTTTTTTCCTGGCGCGGATGGTCAGTCAGTGGGGACGCGGATTCACGGGCATCGAGATCCATCCCGGCGCCACCATTGGCGACGGACTTTTCATCGACCACGGCGCGGGGGTCGTCATCGGCGAGACCGCCGAGATCGGCAACAACGTGACGCTGTACCACGGCGTGACGCTGGGCGGTACCGGCAAGGACGAGGGCAAGCGCCACCCCACCATTTGCGACAACGTGCTCATCGGCACCGGGTGCAAGGTGCTGGGCCCCATCGTCATCGGCGAAAACAGCCGCATCGGCGCCAACAGCGTGGTGCTGGCCAACATTCCGGCCAACGCCACCGCCATCGGCATTCCGGCCCGGGTGGTGCGCATCAACGGCAACAAGGTGCAGCACGAAAGTGAAGTGCTGAACCAGCGGGATTATCCCGACATTGTGCGGGCCGAGCTGGCGGCGCTGCAAAAGCGCATCACCCAGCTGGAAGAGCGCGCCCACGATTTCTCCCGCGGCGGCGGAGAGGACGATTACGAATAAACGGTTTTGCCTTTTGTGTTCCGAAGGGCAGGTTCGGCCCCGGGGCCGGGCCTGCCCTTTTTTGTTTGACGGAGGATCTGCGCATGTTTCTGTTCACCGGAGCGCTGTTTGTTTTATGCGGCCTTCTGCTGCTGGCCAAGGCGCGGCGCATGACCCAAAGCCGGGGAATTTCCGTGGTGGTGGGCCTGTGCGCCGCAGGGCTGGCGCTTTTGGGGCTTCGGTTGATTCTTTACGCATTTACCACATTTTGAGGAGGACTCCACATGGAAGAACTGCTTCGTTTCGGCATTGTGGGCTGCGGCTCCGTCGCTGCTTTCCACGCACAGGCCATTGAAAACACCTCCGGCGCGGTGCTGACCGCCTGCTGTTCCGGCAACCCTCAAAAAGCCCGCACCTTCGCCGCCGCCCATGGCGCCCGCGCTTTTGACACTCTGGAAGAGCTGCTGGCAGGCCCGGTGGACGCCGTATGCCTGTGCACCCCCAGCGGTCTGCACGCCCGGCAGGCGCTGGAAGCCATGGCCGCCGGGAAGCACGTGGTGGTGGAAAAGCCCATGAGCCTGACGCTGGAAGACGCGGACCGGGTTCTGGCCGCCGCCCGGCAGACCGGCCGCAAGGTGTGCGTGATCTCCCAGCTTCGGTTTCAGCCGGCGGTGCAGGCCGTGCGGCAGGCGCTGGACGCCGGGGCGTTCGGCCGGCTTGTGTGCGCCAATCTGTCCATGAACTATTACCGCAGCGAAGCCTATTACCAGGCCGGCGGCTGGCGGGGGACCTGGGCCATGGACGGCGGCGGCGCCCTGATGAACCAGGGCATCCACGGGGTCGATCTTCTGCGCTGGCTGATGGGCCCGGTGACCAGCATCCGGGCGTCGGTGCTCACCCGCGCCCACGCCATCGAAGTGGAGGACACGGCCGCCGCTTTGCTGGAATTTGAAAACGGTGCGGTGGGCACGCTCACCGGTTCCACCGCCTGCCATCCGGGCTATCCCCGGCGGCTGGAGATCTGCGGCACCGAAGGCAGCATCGTACTGGTGGAGGACGCTCTGGTCCGCTGGGACCTTCCCATCCCCTGCCCGGTGCCTGTGGGCGAAGGAGCCAACAGCGGCGCAGCCGACCCCAATGCCATCGGCGCGGCGGGCCATACGCTGCAAATTGCCAATTTTGTGGACGCTGTGCGCAACGGCACGCCGCTGCTGGTGGACGCGCAGCAGGGCCGTCAGGCACTGGAAGTGGTGCTGGGCGTCTATGCTTCCGGCCGGACCGGCCGGACCTGGCACCCGGAAACACCCTGACCGGATAGAAGGGAGACCGAACCCATGAAAAAGAAACGGCTGGCAGCGGGACTTTTGGTGCTTGCCGCCATCGGCCTGTTTGTTTATTTTCGGCCGCTGCCCCTGGCGGATACGCTGAACGGCAGCGATCAGCTGCTGGTTTTGCTGGAACAGACCACCATTGAGAACGGCAAGCCCCACATGGAGGTCTCTCAATACGACCGCCTTACCCCGGAACAGCAGGACCTCATTCGGGCGCTGTTTGCAGACGCCACTTACCACCGGACCCTGCACACGCCCTTTTCCGACGGCTCCACCCGGAAATTGTCGGACCGGGTGGCTTATGTGCACACCTTTGATGAAAATGCGTGGGTGGCCACGGTGTATTTTTCCGAGGCGGGCGAACTTTCCGCCAACTACCGGACGCACCGGCTGAACGACGCGTCGCAGCTGATGGAAGAGCTTGCAAAGATCTGCCAATAAAAGGATGGAAAGCAATATGAAAGCGTTTGTTTTCTGCATTGTCATGAACTTTGTGGCGGCGGTGGTGCTGATCGGCGCCGGCGGTATGGAAATGAACAACCTGGGGACCGGCATTCCCGCGGTTTTGTGTGCCGTTGCCGGCGTCTGCGGCATTCTGCAGCTTTCCAAAAAGAAACCGTAAAAAAGCAGGGAGAGGCAGCTGCCTCTCCCTGCTTTCTTGTCCTACCAAAAAGGGAGCAGTTCTGCTCCCTTTTTGTTTTCATTTAAAAGCCGCCGGCCGTGCGGGGGAAGGGGATCACGTCCCGGATGTTGGGGATGCCCGTCAAATACATGATCAGGCGCTCGAAGCCCAGGCCGAAGCCCGCGTGCTCCACGCTGCCGAACCGCCGCAGGTCCAGATACCACTCGTAGTCCTCTTTGCCCAGGCCCAGCTCCGCCATGCGTGCTTCCAGCACGTCCAGGCGCTCTTCACGCTGGCTGCCGCCGATTAGTTCGCCCACGCCCGGCACCAGCATATCCGCCGCGGCCACGGTCTTGCCGTCGTCGTTCAGCCGCATGTAGAAGGACTTGATCTCCTTGGGATAATCGGTGACGAACACCGGCTTTTTGTAGATCTGCTCGGTCAGATAGCGCTCGTGCTCGGTCTGCAGGTCGGTGCCCCAGTCCACTTTGTACTGGAACTGGTCGTTGTGGGCTTTCAAAAGTTCCACGGCCTCGGTGTAGCTGACGCGCACGAACTCGCTGTTGACCAGCGCGTTCAGGCGCTCCAGCAGGCCCTTGTCAAAGAACTGGTTGAAGAACGCCAGCTCGGCGGGGCACTGCTCCAGCACATAGGCGATGACGCTTTTGACCATGGCCTCGGCCAGGTCCATGTCGTCGGCCAGGTCCGCAAAGGCGATCTCCGGCTCAATCATCCAGAACTCCGCCGCATGACGGGGCGTGTTGGAATTCTCCGCCCGGAAGGTGGGGCCAAAGGTGTACACCTTGCCGAAAGCCGTGGCCATGGCCTCGGCTTCCAGCTGGCCGGACACGGTCAGGTTGGTGGAACGGCCGAAGAAGTCCTGGGAGAAGTCCACGGTTCCGTCCTCGGTGCGGGGCACATTGTCCAGATCCAGCGTGGTCACCCGGAACATCTCGCCTGCGCCCTCGCAGTCGGACCCGGTGATCAGCGGCGTATGGGCGTAGACAAAGCCGTTCTCCTGGAAGAACTTGTGAATGGCGTAAGCTGCCACGCTGCGCACCCGGAAGGCCGCCGCAAAGGTGTTGGTGCGGGGGCGCAGATGAGGCATGGTGCGCAAAAATTCAACCGTGTGGCGTTTTTTCTGCAAAGGATACTCGGGGCCGCAGACACCCAGCACCCGAATTTCGTCGGCGTTCACCTCAAAGGGCTGCTTGGCGCCCGGGGTCAGCACCACCCGGCCGGTCACCTGCAGGCTGGTGCCCACACCGGCCTTGGCGATCTCCCGGTAGTTGTCCAGCTTGGCCGCTTCGAACACGATCTGCAGCGGCTTGAAGCAGCCGCCGTCCGACAGTTCGATGAAGCCGATGTTCTTGGAATCGCGCACCGTTCTGGCCCAGCCGCACACGGTGACAACCGCGCCGTCCGCCGGGGTCTCGCGGTAGAGCTGGCGAATCTCCGTTCGTTTCATTGTACATCACTCCTGAAAATAAAAAATCCGACAGCCCGACCGTCCTCTTTAGGACGAATCGCTGTCAGATCCGCGGTGCCACCTAAATTACCGCCGAAGGCGGTCCCTTTTCCGCTCGAAAAAGCGTTGCAGCTTAACGCGCTGCCCACGGCGCACCTACTGGCCCGAAAGTGTTCGGCTTGCGGCTCGGGAGGGTTCTTCACGCGGGGCGCGGCGCAGGGCTTCCACCATCCCCCGCTCGCTTTGCCTGCCGGATCGCCTTACTTTTCTCCGTCGCTGCCTTTGGCTTTTATGGTACCATTCCCGCGGCCGGTTTGTCAAGTGGGGACAGATTCGCCGCATTCCACAACAAAAGTACATGGAAAGCGCGGGCTGCCGCCGATATAATGAAGATAAAGACCGATGCGAACCAAGCTTTTTGTTTTCCACAAGAGGAGGAGTTTTCATGGCAGAGACCGCGCTCCTGATCGAACGGCTGCTTCGTTTCAGCCTGCAACATTCGCTCATCACCGAACTGGACGAGTATGTGGCCCGCAACACCCTGCTGGACCTGTTCGGCCTGTCCGAGCCCTGGTCGGGGGAAGTGCCCGAGGAACATTTGGACGTACCCACGGAAATTTTGGAAGGCCTTTTGGACTGCGCCGCCGAAAAAGGCCTGTTTGACAACGAGGTGCCCGCTTTGCGCGTGAACTTTGAAGCGCGCATCATGGGTGCGGTCATGCCCCGGGAAAGCGAGGTGGCCGCCAAGTTTGACGCACTGTGGAAAACGGGCGGTTCCAAGGCCGCCACGGACTACTTCTACGATTTGTGCATCGTGTCCAACTACATCCGCACCGCACAGATCGCCAAAAATATTCAGTGGGACTATCCCTGCAAATACGGCACGCTGGAGATCACCATCAACCTGACCAAGCCGGAAAAGGACCCCAAGACCATCGCTTTGGAGCGCCTGCAGCCCGCGGCCAGCTATCCCAAGTGCATGCTGTGCCCGGAGAACATCGGCTACGCGGGCCGGGTGAACTTCCCCGCGCGCCAGAACCACCGCATCGTGCCCCTGAGCCTGTGCGGCGAGCGCTGGTACCTGCAGTACAGCCCCTATGTCTATTACAACGAGCACTGCATCGTGTTCGCGGAAAAACACGAGCCCATGCGCATTCAGCCCCGCACCTTTGCCCAGCTGTTTGATTTTGTGCGCCAGTTTCCCCATTACACCTGCGGCTCCAACGCGGACCTGCCCATTGTGGGCGGCAGCATTCTCAGCCACATGCACTTCCAGGGCGGCCGCTACACCTTCCCCATGCAGCGCGCCCAGACGCTGAACACCTATCAGCACCCGGCGTATCCGGACGTGAAGATCGAAACGCTGCGCTGGCCGGTGAGCACTGTGCGCGTCACCGGCCGTGACGTGGCCCAGATGCAGGCCTTTGCCGAGCAGTTCCTGCAGACCTGGCGCGGCTATTCCGACGCGGCGGCGGACATTCTGGCCACCACCGAGGAGAACGGCGAGAGCGTGGCCCACAACACCGTGACCCCCATTTTGCACTACGACAGCGAGGCGGGCTATGTGCTGGATCTGGTTCCCCGGAACAACCGCACCAGCGAAGAGTACCCGGCGGGCATCTTCCATCCCCATCCCGAGATCCACCACATCAAGAAAGAGAACATCGGCCTGATCGAGGTCATGGGCCTGGCCATTCTGCCCAGCCGGCTGGAGAAGCAGTCGGCCCTGGTGGCCAAGGTGCTGGCGGGCCGCATGGACGCCGCCGACGCCAAGGCCGCCGCGCCCGAGCACAGCGACTGGATCGATTTTCTGGTGGAAAAATACGGCTGCGGCACCAGCGAGGCCAAGGCGCTGGAGATCGTCAAACAGGAGATCGGCGCCAAGTTTGAGACCTGCCTGGAGCACGCGGGCGTGTTCAAGCAGACCCCGGCGGGTCAGGCCGCTTTTGACCGGTTCCTGGCAAAGCTGGGCTGTGCGAAACTTTAAGACTTCACAAACACCAAAAGGGAGGCAATGCCTCCCTTTTTCTTTTTGCAAAGCCGCCTGTCAATCGGCCTCGTCGCCGCTGAGGAAACTTTGCACCACAGCATCCGCCTGCTGGCCGGGGCGGAACAAACCGTCCTCGCCGTATTCCCCCGGCAGCGTAAAGGACCGGCACTCCGGCGACTGCTTCTCCAAAAAGCGGAAAATGCGCTCATAATCGTAGATTTTGGTGGCGGTCAGCGCGGTGGAGCACCGGCTCACAGCCGTGCGCATGGCGTCGGGCAGCACCTGGGTCAAATGCTCCATGCCCGCCTTCAGAAAGGCCAGGTATCCCTCGGCCCGCAAAAGCAGCTCCCGCTCCGGATTGGCCGCCCCCGCCTGCAGCACCTGGCTGAACAGTTCGGTGTTGAGCGCCATGCTGCCCACCCCCGGAATGCTCAGCTGCAGCTCGCCCAAGGTGGCGGCGCTCATATAATTGGCCAGGCTCATGCTGGCGTTTCCCAGCCCGGCCGTCAGCTGTGCCAGCAGATCCCCGTCACAGTACACATAATCGCTGACCGGAACCCCCAGCACCTGGTACAGAAGCTCCGCGGCCTGGGCCGGGCCCGCGCTCTGCACCGCCTGCAGCAGGCTTTGCTGGCCGCCCGTCCCGGGCACGGCCAGCTGGGCGGGCACCGCCATGGTGGCAACCCGGTTTTCCATGGCGTCAAACCGAAGCAGCACAAAGTGCTCCGGCTCTTCGGCGCCGGTCATCACCAGAAGGGTTTTGGCGTCGGTGGAAGTGGGGTGCGTGATGGGCACATCCGTGCGGATCTCCTGCACCGGGGCCGCCCGGCTGAACCCATACGCCGCCACCACCAGATAGAAGGGCAGAATCACCGCCAGCGACATCAGCAGCGAGCGCCAGAACAGTTTGGAACGCTTCATCTTCCCCCTCCTTTCCATGATGTATATAGCATGGCCCGCCGGCACATGTTATATACAAACGGAAAGGAGGACCAGCCATGAAAAAAGACCCTATGAACGCGCCGGCCGTGCGCGCCGCACGCCGTGCGCGGCCGGACCCGGCGGACCCCTTCGGCAGCTACACCGGCCGCCCCGAAGATCCCGCCGAGACGCCCGTGCAGGACGCCGACGACTTGTGACAAAGAAGGGTGCCGACCGCCAGTCAGCACCCTTCTTCTTCGTCTTCCACGTATTCCAGAATGTCGCCGGGCTGGCAGTCCAGCGCTTTGCAGATGGCATCCAGCGTGCTGAAGCGCACCGCCCGCACTTTCCCGGTTTTTAAGTACGATAAATTGACATTGGAAATGCCCACTTTGGCAGCCAGATCGTTCAGCCGCATTTTTCGGTCCGCCAGGACCCGGTCCAGTCGAATGATGATCATAATGTGTGGTCCACCTCGTCCTGCAGGCTGACCCCGTACGAGAGGATATACGCCGCCACCAGAACCGCAATGCTGGGAATGGCGTTGTTCAGCAGATTTTGCCCGGTGGAAAGGGCGATCCGGCTTTGGGAAAACAGATTGAACAGTCCGCAAAGCCCCAGCTTGAGGAACGGGACCAGCAGCGCCGTGAAAAGCTGCAGCAGACCGTAATACAGCAGGCCGGCAGCGTTTCGCTGCGAAAAAATTTCGCCCCGGTGGATATTGGCAAACACCCGGCTCAAAATCCAATAGGCCGCAACCAGCGGCACCGCGTTCACCGCGTACAATAAAACCAGAAAGACCCGCACCGCCGGGTCGATCTCGCCGTCCTGTGCCCACACGTACACCGAATCGGGGGACGTGACGGTCAGGCTGCGGGAAGCCGGTTCGTGGTTTTCCTCTGCGTAAATGGCGCGCTCGTATACTCCTTCGCCCGTGTGCAATTCAAAGGTCTGCCGCCCCAGGGCGCTCAAAAGCAGCCCCAACAGGAAAAAGCCGATCACAAAATAACAAATCACACGCAAAAACTGCGCCGCCGCGCGGGCCACAGGCTCCCGCATCCATGCTGACAGCTGCTTCATCTTCCTCACCTCACTTTCATTGTAATCGACTGCTCTTCTTTTTTCAACACAAATTTAATGAAAAACATTAAATTTTTAATCCAATAGCAGAACAGGGCGGCACCGTGACGGTGCCGCCCTGTGTTTACTCTTCCAGCCTGCGCCCCAGAAAGAACGCCGCCACACGCGCCAGCATGGCCGCGCATTCCTGGCTGGCCGCTTCGCCCTGCCGGATCGCCACGCTGCCGATCAAATCGCCGCTGCTCAGAATGGGAGTCATGAGCCCGGCCCCCACCCCGGCGCACACGTCGAACAAGGTTCCGTCCTGTACGTACAGCCGGCGCGCCTCCATGCGGCTGCTGTACTCCGGCGCCAGCGCCTGCCCTGCGGCCGGGCGCAAACTGCCCGCAGCCGCCACCACCTTGTCCCGGTCCGTGACCAGCGCTGAAACACCGGCGTTTTTGTACAGCGCTTCCACCAGATGTTCCGCCTCGCCGGCCAGTTCGCCCACAGGGCTGTATTTTTTGAAAATCACTTCACCGGTGCTGGAAACAAAAATTTCCAGCGGGTCTCCCACGCGGATCATCTGCGTGCGGCGAATCTCCTTGGGGATCACCACGCGCCCCAAATCATCGATGCGGCGCACAATTCCAGTTGCCTTCATCTTTCTATGCCTCCCTCAATGCGTTGCTTGTAGTATTTGTTGAAATGCGCCCGCCTATACAAAATGGCACAAAAAAAGCGGTCCCCGAAGGGACCGCCTGAATGCATTTATGCCGCCGGCTGCGCAGTGGAGTTTGTCTCCGTGCCGGTGGGCGTAGAATTGGTAGGTGTAGAGGTAGGCGGCGAAGAAGGCGGCGGCGCCGTGCTGGAAGAAGGCGGTGCCGGCAGCGCAGGAATCACCTCGGTGTACTGTGCGCCGCACACGGGGCACTGATACACCCGGGAGCCGTCCACGCCCACCTGAGCGGGCGTTTCACTGACAAGAATGCTGAAATTGTGCGCACCGGTGGCCGGCACCTGCTCGGTGTAGGTGGCCTGGCACTTGGTGCAGGTAAAGGTCTTGACGCCTGCCGCGCCGCAGGTGGGCTGGGTGGTGATGACACCGGCGTCATAGACATGCTCGCACACGGTCTTCTTGAAGCTGGCCGTCACGGTGATGGTGGTGCCGCCTTCCACATAGGCGGGCACATTGAAGGAAAGCGAGGGATTGTTCACATTGGAGATGGTTCCCACGCTGCAGCCCCAGGTCACAGCATAGCCGCTGTTCACATTGGCCGTCACCGCGGAACAGGTGGAGCCGGGCGCCACTTCCTGCTGAAGCGTACCGCTCAGCGAACCGCCCGCCGTGTCGCCTGCCACGCTGAATACCACTTTCACCTTGCCCTGGGCTTCGCTGGAAGACGAAGAGGACGAGGACGAAGAGGATTCCGGCTCGTTGACCGTCACAAACAAGCCGTCCGGCGGCGCCACATGGGTGGGAACATTGGTCACAGTGGGCCGTGTGTCCTCGGTCTCATGGGCGTGGGTGCGGATGTATTCCATCAGCGCGTCCATGCCGGTCTGGCTCAGGTGCACGCCGTCGCTGACCATATAGCCGCTTTTTGCATAACCGGTGGAAGCATCCTTCAGCGCCTCGCTGGAATTCAGGAAGGTATAGCCCTCTTCCCGTGCCAGCTCCAGCAGCGCCTGATTGAAGCTGTCAATGGTCTGCATGCTGATGTTGGGATACGCCCGCTCCTTGGCCACGGGGGAAACGGCGTTGATGATGATGTCCGCGTAAGGATAGGCCTCGTGGATGGCATCCAGCGCCTTTTTATACTGCTGCGCAAACACGTCGGCCGACCAGCCGGTGTTGTTGGTGCCGAAGGTGATGATGATGCGCTGCGGCTGCAGCATCTCCACTGCTTTGGGAACCAGCACCAGCGAAGAATACCCGGAAAACTTCTGTGTCGGTGTTCCGGTCACGTCCTGAATGCCCATGCCGGTGACGCCCAGGTTGTTTTCCCAGGTGGTCGCACCGTAAACTACCATGCGCTCGGTGTTGGAGTCGCCGATGAACAGCGTGTTGTCCACGTACTCCTGTCCGGCGTCCTCGGTTTTGGGCAGCACCGTGCCGTCGTACTCCTCCACCGCCAGGGAATTGGCGTTCATGTCATAACTCTCGCTGACCGAAACCGTCGAAGAAGGGGTGGAAACCGGCTCTTTGGCGCCGGCAAGGGTCATCACCAGGATGGCGATCAGCACCACCACAAGCAGGCAGGTCACCGCCAGAATGGCGATGTCCAGCGGGCTTCCTTTTCGCACGCGCCGGAAGAAACGCTGCAATGCCTTTCCGGTTTTTCGGAAGAATTTCTGGATCTGGTACAATCTGTCTCTCCTCCCACAGGCCGCAGGGGCATATTTTTTCACGATTCTTTTATTGTACATGATTTGTATGAAAAAAACCACCCCGAAGACATTTTTTCCAAAAAATCAGTTCCAGGGGCGGCGAAACAGCGGCGCAAACAGTGCGCCCAGCACCGCCAGTGCCGCACCTGTGACGCTCAGCACCCAAAATCCGGGCAGCGTGTCGAACAGCACCCCGTACAACAGCTGACCCGCAGGCTGCGCCGCCTGCACCGCCGCTGCGGTGAACGCCATGACGCGGCCGGTCATGGCCGGGGGCGTGCACGCGCCCAGCGCACTGATGGCAAACACCGAAAACAGACTGGCCAGCGCCTGCCCCAGGCAGAACAGCACCACCAGCGCCGCACACCGGGCGCCCGCACCGGGCAAAAGGGGCAGCGCACAGGCCGGCACAAACACCGCTCCCATGGCCACCAAAACAAGATGCAGCCGTCCGGTACCGGCACGGCCGGCCAGCGCGGACGCAGCCACGCTTCCCGCCAGTGCCGACGCGCCCACCAATCCCTCGGCCGCGCCGTACACCTGGGCGGACATGCCCAGCACCGTGCGCACCAGGTACGGAAATCCCACCGCCGCCAGACCGACCACCAGAAAATTGGCCAGCGCCCCCAATCCCAGAAGGCCTCCGGCCCGGGGCTGCTCAAACCGAAGGAACCGAAGCGCCCCGGCCAGACCGTGCCCCCCATGAGAAGCACCCGGCACCGCGGGCAGCTGCAGAAAGCACTCAAACCCGGCGGTGAATGAGAAGCACACCGCCGCGGTCCACAACGCCGCCCGAACGCCAAAGGCCCCATAGAACAATCCGCCCAGCACCGGCGCGGCCAGCCCTGCCAGCGCCTGCACCTGTGCTGCCGCCGCATTGGCGCGGATCAGGTTTCCGCCCCGGTGCATCTGCGGAATGCTGGCCTGGGTCACCGGCGTTTCCAGCGCCGCGGGCACCGCCAGTGCCACCGATAAGACCCCCAGCATCCACACGCCGCCCCTGTGAGAAAAGAACAGCGCGGCCGTCAGGGCGCACAGGCCCGAAAGGCCGTCCAGCGCCACCATCAGCTTTCGCCGGTCCAAACGGTCGGCCAGCACGCCGCCCACCGGCGAGAGCACCACGGCCAGCGCTGTGCCCACGGCCAGAATGCCGCCGTAGATCCCGGCGGAGCCGGTCTGCTCCAGCACGTACATGGACAGGGCGAACCGCAGCATCCCATTGCCCGCCAGCGAACACACCTGCCCCAACAGCAGCAGCGTAAAATTCCGGGTAAACAGCGGCCCCTCTGCCGCGCAGCGCAAATTCTTCTGATTCATGCTTCTTCACTCCTGTTGTTTATTTCATACCTTCGGAAGGTATGTATCATTGCAAACCGCCCCTCTTTTCATTTTTTGAGGCTGCTTCAGATACATACCAAAAGTATGTATCTTTCGAAACGAAAACCGCGCCGGGGCGCTTTTGCCTTTCGGCGCGGCTGCAAAAGCCAGGGACCGCTCACCGGTCACACAGTGCACGGATGTACTGCTCCATACTGTCGAAAAGCGCCTGGTCAAACAGCGGCACGCCCATTTTCTCCAGCAGATCCGCCAGAAAATGCACCCGGCGCATCATGGCCGCCTGTCCGTCCGCAAAGCCGGCGCCCATCCACAGGTTGGTCAGCATGGGCAGCACCTCGGCCAGCTCGTCGGCGTACTCTGTGTGCAGGGAACCGTCCCGGTTGCCCTCTTCCAGCAGCTTGCGCCACAAGGGCGCCAGGACCTTCTGGTTGCTTTCCATGGTCTGGGCCAGCACCCGGGGATTCTTCAAAAGAGGGATCGCCTGCCGGGTCATCTCATTGCGCCGGGCGTCCTGCCCGGACAGACGGATGACAAGGCGCATCTTTTCCAGCCCGTTCAAATCCCGGCGGCCCAGGGCCTCATCAAAGGGATTGTTCTGGTAAAACATCCGGTCTCCCAGCGCGTCCATAATGTCTTCTTTGCAGGAAAAATGATGATAAACCGCGCCTTTTGTCAGATTTCCCAAGGCATCCACAATGTCCTGAATGGTGGTGTTGTCGTACCCTTTTTCCAAAAACAGGCGGCCCGCCGCGTCCAGAATGCGCTGTTCGGTTTCCTCCGGGTGTTTGTTGCGCGCCATGGAGCCATCTCCTTTACATTCATTCGGTATGTATTATATCCTCATCCGCGGCGCCTGTCAACAAAAAACAGGGACCGGACCGGTCCCTGTTTTTGTTCGGATCAATGTGCGTGCCCCAGGCCCAGGACCCCCGCCCGCTCCAGCGAGGGGCGAATGGCCCGCACCAGAGCCACCGAGGCAACCACGGCCAGCACGCCGTTGATGGTGCTGGTGACACCCTTGGTCACCAGCTGCACCTGCACCGCACCCAGCGCCTGGCCTTCCACCAGATACATGACGATGAAGGATTTCAGCAAATACAGCACCACATAGGCGGCGCTGCCCACGGCCGCGCCCACCGCGTCACGCCGCAGCGTGCGCCGCGGACCCCGGCAGGCGATCCAGCCCGCCAGAAAGCCGATGAAAAATTTGGTCAGGAATGTGATCCAGCTCTCGGCGATGTACGCCGGGTTGGTAAAGTCAAACAGCATGCTGCCGAAGCCCGAGGCCAGCCCGCCCACCAGCGGCCCGAACAGCAGGCCGCTGAGCGCGCAAAACACGTTGCCCAGGTGAATGCGGGCCACGTCCCCGATGGGGATCTGCACCCAGCTGAATACAAAGACCAGCGCGCTCAACAGGCCTACCGCGGCCAGCTGGCGCACCGAAAAACGTTCTTCTCTCATGGTTCTTTCCTCCCTCTCTTGACAGGCGTCTTGTTTCGCCTTATCCTCATTATAGAGCAAATTGAACTCATTGAAATATTCAATTTGTGATTTTTTTATGGGTTCAGATTGGAGGATTCCCATGGAAGACCTGGTGTTTGTGCCCCAGGCGGACAGCAAAACGCCTTTGTACCAGCATCTGTACGCCCACTTTGTGCGGGCCATCCGTGCGGGGCGGCTGGCCCCGGGGGAAAAACTGCCATCCAAGCGGCGGCTGGCCGAGCAGCTGAAGCTGAGCGTGAACACCGTGGACGCGGCGTATCAGATGCTGACCGCAGAGGGCTATCTGGAAGCCAAGCCCCGCAGCGGCTTTGTGGTGCAGAAGCTGGAGCGGCTGGCGCCGCCCGCGGCCCCGGCCAAAAAACCGTGCAAAACCTCTGCTCCAGTGCGCTGGCGTTATAATTTCGAAACGGCCAGCATCGACACCGGGCTGTTCCCCTTCAAGACCTGGCGGCGCATCCAGCGGGATGTGCTGTGCGGCCAGCCCCACCTGCTGAACCACGGCCCCCGCAGCGGCGACGAGGAGCTGCGGGCCGCCATTGCCCGACATTTGCGGGAGGCCCGGGCCGCCCGGTGCGAACCGGAGCAGATCGTGGTGGGCGCGGGCATCGAATATCTGCTGGGCATTCTGGCCCGGCTGTTCGCGGGGCAGACCTTTGCGGTGGAAGACCCGGGCTACGCCCGCACCCACCGCATTCTGGCCAACAACGGCGCGCCGGTGGCCTTCGTTCCCGTGGACGGGCAGGGCATGTCCGCCCGGGCGCTGGCCGCCAGCGGGGCCCATCTGGCCTATGTAACGCCCAGCCACCAGTTTCCCACCGGCGTGACCATGCCCGTGGGGCGGCGCACCGAACTTCTGCAGTGGGCGGGCGCCGCGCCGGACCGGTATGTGATCGAGGACGATTACGACAGCGAATTCCGTTTTGACGGACGTCCCATTCCCTGCATGCAGGGCCTGGACGAGGCGGGCCGGGTCATCTACATCAGCACCTTTTCCAAAAGCGTGGCTCCGGCCATCCGCATCGGATACATGGTGCTGCCCGCGCCGCTTCTGGAAACTTACCGCCAGCGGTTCGGCTTCTACTCCTGCACCGTGAGCCGCTTTGAACAGCAGACCCTCAGCCGGTTCATGGACGGAGGCTGGTTCTCCCGCCATCTGGCGCGGCTGCGGGCGGCCTACCGGCACCGGCGGGACGCGCTGGTGCAGGCGCTGGACCGGGAGCTGGCGGCCATTCCCCACACGGTGCGGGGCAGCCACACCGGGCTGCACCTTCTGCTGGAGGTCCATGCGGGCGTCAGCGAAGCCCGGCTGGTGGAACGGGCTGCCGCCGAGAGCGTGCACCTGACCGGCCTGTCCGACTACTACCACGGCCCCTGCTGCGCGCCGCCCACCCTGGTGCTGGGCTACGCGGGCCTTGCCCCGGAGGACATTGACGGCGCGGTGCGCGCTTTGGGCCGCGCCTGGAGCGGCCTTACAGACGGCGGCCCTGGGTCGGTTTGAGAAAGAACAGGCACACCAGCCCCGCCGCAGCCGCCCCCACGGCCACGGCGTGGCGCCCGGCGGTCAGATGCAGCACCCGGGCCAGCAGCGGAAAGCCCACGCTGCCCGCGCTCATGCCCAGCGCCGCAAACCCGTAGTTGACCCCCGTGTGCCGGGGGCCGAACAGGTCCGTGACGGCCGACGGCAGTACCGCTGCCTGACCGGAGTAGCAGAAGGTCAGCAGGCTGTACACCACCAGCACCCACCAGCCGCCGGCGCGCCAGAACCACACCGACAGCCCGCACAGTCCCGTGAAGAGAAGCATGTCCGTGTACCGGCGGCCGATCTTGTCCGACAGCCAGGGCATCAGCAGGCGGCCGGCGGCAGAGCACACCGACCCCACCACGATGCAGGAGAGCGCCGCCTGTTCCGACAGGCCCCTCTCCTGGGCCAGCTCCACAATGATGGGGCTGAACAGCAGCACCGCCGGGGTGGCCAGCGCCACCACCGCCACCAGCAGCCAGTACTGCCGGGTTTTCACCATCTGGCCGGGCGTGTAGTTCCGGGCGCCGCTTTGCGGCGCACCGGCGCCGGTTTCGGGGTTTTCCAGCAGCACACAGGCCGCGCCGCACACCGCCAGCATGCCGGCGCCCAGGGCGCAGAACGCCCCCCGAATGCCCCACAGGCCGATGAGACGTCGCCCCAGCCAGGTGAGCACCGCGCCGGAGATGCCCACCGCGCCGCCGATGACCCCGGTGGCCAGCCCCTTTTTGTCGGCGTACCATTTCTGGGCGCAGCTCATCACAGCCGGGTACAGGAAGGCGCAGCCAAGACCCACGGGCGCACTGAAGGCGGCGTAAAACAGCCAGGGACTCCCGCCCGGGATCCACAGTCCGGCGCACAAAAAGCCGCTTCCCAGCAGAAGGGTGCCTGCGATCCCGGCGATCCGGGGGCCTTTTTTGTCCTGCAACAGGCCCCCCAGCACGCACCCGATGCCGAAAAAGCAGATGACAAAACTGAAGATCATGGCCCCGTCGGCTTCATTCAGCCCGTAGCCCTGACAAACGCTTTTTTGAAACACGCCCCAGGCCGAGGGAATGCCCGTCAGCACCTGAATGGCGGCGCCCGCGGCCAGAATGCTCCAGCGGTGTTTTTTCAAAAACTGCTGCATACTCCACGCTCCTTTCGTGGAAGTATGGGACGGACCGGGCCAAAAAATACAAAAAAAAGAGAGGCGTCTCGCCTCTCTTTTTCGTTTATTCTTCGGTTTTGGGCACATAGGCAATGGACAGATCGTCCAATTGCTTCTGCTCCACGGTCTCCGGGCAGCCGGACATGGGCTCGCCGGCGTTCTGCACCTTGGGGAAGGCGATCACGTCGCGGATGGAGTCCTTCTTCAGCATCAGCATCACCAGCCGGTCGAAGCCGAAGGCCATGCCGCCGTGGGGCGGCGCACCGTAGCGGTAAGCGTCCATCAGGAAGCCGAAGCTCTCCCGGGCGCGCTCTTCGGTAAAGCCCAGCGCACGGAACATCCGGTCCTGCAGAGCCGGGTCGTTGATGCGGATGGAGCCGCCGCCCACCTCACAGCCGTTGAGCACCATGTCATAGGCTTTGGCGCGGCAGGCGCCGGGGTCGCTCTCCACCTTGTCCAGGTCCTCGTCCTTGGGCATGGTGAACGGGTGGTGCTTGGCCATGTAGCGGCCCTCTTCCTCGCTGTACTCGAACAGGGGGAAGTCGGTGACCCACAGGAAGTTGAATTTGTCCTTGTCGATGAGCTCGTACTTTTCCGCCACAGCCAGACGCACCGCACCCAGAATGGTGCAGGCTTTTTCGCTGTTTGCATCCGCCGCCAGCAGCAGCACGTCGCCCTGGGCGAAATCCGCCGCGGCATACAGCGCGCGGATCTCCTCTTCGGTGAGGAACTTTTCAAAGCTGGAAGACTTGGCGTCCGCGGTCCAGCGGGTGTAGGCAAGGCCCTTGGCCCCGTAGGTCTTGGCCACCTCCACCAGCTTGTCGATCTCCTTGCGGCTGAGCTTGTCCGCCATGCCCTTCACATTGATGGCGCGCACGCTGCCGCCGCCTTCCACCGCCGAGCGGAACACCACGAACTGGCTGGTGCGCACCGCGTCCGTCACATCCATCAGCTCCAGGCCGAACCGGGTGTCGGGCTTGTCGGAGCCGAACCGGGCCATGGCCTCGGCGTAGGGCATGCGCAGGAACGGGGTTTCCACTTCCACGTTCAAAATCTCTTTGAACAGCTTTTTCACCAGGCCCTCGTTGACGGTCATGATGTCTTCTTCCGTAGCGAAGCTCATCTCCATGTCCACCTGGGTGAACTCGGGCTGGCGGTCGGCGCGCAGATCCTCGTCCCGGAAGCAGCGGGCGATCTGGAAGTACCGGTCAAAGCCGGACAGCATCAGGATCTGCTTGTACAGCTGCGGAGACTGGGGCAGCGCATAAAAATGGCCGGGCTGCACGCGGCTGGGCACCAGATAGTCCCGGGCGCCTTCGGGCGTGGATTTGATGAGCATGGGGGTCTCGATCTCCACGAAGTGATTGTCGCAGTAATAATTGCGGATCAGCTGCGCGATTTTGGACCGCAGCACGATGGGCTCGTGCATGGACGGACGGCGCAGGTCCAGATAACGGTATTTCAGGCGCAGCTGGTCGTTGACGTTGATGCCGTCCCGCACCTCAAAGGGCGTGGTCTCGGCCTCGCTGAGGACCCGCAGTTCGGTGACGAACAGCTCCACCTCGCCGGTGGGGATCTTGTCGGTCTTGGCGTCCCGTTCGCGCAGAACACCTTTGGCGATGACCACGTACTCGCTTTTCAGGCTGCCGGCTTTTTCAAACACAGCCTTGTCGGTGGAATCGTCAAAAATCAGCTGCAGGATGCCGGTGTTGTCCCGCAGATCGGCAAAGATGATGCCGCCCTTGTCCCGGCATTTGGCAATGGAGCCGGCAACGGTCATTTCCGTGCCCGCGTCCTTGGCCCGCAAAGCGCCCACATAATGGGTGCGGCGCAGATTACCCATGGTTTCCATGAAACATTCTCCTTACGATTGTGAAATCCTCTAACAGTATACCGCCTCAGGCGCGGTTTTACAAGATTTTCCGACATTCCAGATAATAGCGTTTTTCCTGGGCATGACCCATGGAGAAGGTCTTTTTGGGCAGCACCCCGCCCAGCACCACGCCCCGGAAGAGATCGCTTTTTTGAAAATCGGGCAAAAGCACGCCCACAGCCCCCTGCTGTGCCAGGCGGCGCACCTCGTCCCGGCCGTGGATGTAGTCCACCCGCGCGCCCGGGTTCTCCCGGCCAAAGTCCGCCAGAAACGCCTCCAGCGTGCCCACGGCCAGCGGGCGGGGCGGGTTGGCCGCTCCCAGCGTCAGCGTTTTTTCGCCGTCGGTCAGGCCGAACGTCTGCGGGGCACCGTCGTTCTCCGACGCACCGCCATGGGCCTGCAGCCAGGCGCGGAAAGCGTCGGCCAGCACGCCGAACGACGTGCCGAACACCGCCCGGTGGATGGGCTCCACCCGAATGGCGGGGCAGTGAATGTTCTCCAGCTCCACCAGGCACCAGCGGGCCGGATGGGTCTCTTTTTCGGCCTCGGTCAGGCCGGCTTTCACCTCTTCCCAGGCCGCTTTGGCCGTGGCCAGCGAGTGATTGCCGTCTCCCACCGCCATGGCCAGCGGCGCGCGGCCCGCCGCCTCGGGATACTTTGCGTCAAAGGCCGCCTGTGTGCCCAGCGCTTCCAACGCGTTTTCCACGGCGGCGATGTCCGCCGGGTCGGTCACAGCCCAGCCTGCCACCCGGCCGCCGCCCAGCATCAAGGGCGTGTCGTACAGTTTGCGCAGCCGGTCCTTTCGGGCGCTCAGCGGCTCCACCACGGTCCTTTGCGCGTCATCGATGAGCATCAGAATATGGGGCGTTTCCAGCGCGGCGCCCCGCCGTACCGCCAGCCGGGGCGGAATGCGCTCGGCCACCGTATTCTCCGAGGGGCGCACCGGCGGCTGCGCGCCGGGCCGGTAATCGTAGGCCTCCAGGTCCACTGCGCCCACCAGGCCCTGGCGCACGCCGCTCTCCGTGGTTCGCTCCACGTACACAAAGCCGTGGACGGCGCGGGTCAGCACCCGGTCCAGATACTCGTTCATGGTGCGGTGAATGGCTTCGATGCGCGCCGCTTCATCGGGCGCGCCCAGATAGGCCTCCGGCAGGGTGATG
The DNA here is from genome assembly GCF_040096265.1 of Ruthenibacterium intestinale. Taxonomy (NCBI): domain Bacteria; kingdom Bacillati; phylum Bacillota; class Clostridia; order Eubacteriales; family Oscillospiraceae; genus Ruthenibacterium; species Ruthenibacterium intestinale. Next base: position 2,884 of record NZ_JBBMFA010000059.1, on the reverse strand, counting down.
TGCAAAGCGCCGGGCACGTCCCGGCACATCTCTTCGGCCTGCTGCCAGTACTCCGGCCGGCTGGTGAACTGATCGCAGGCCAGCGCCGCCCATTTTTCCAGGTTGATGCTCTCGTCGGGCAACAGAATGTCCGCCGCGCAGAATGGTTTCATGTTCTCTCCCCCCGTGCTCTCTCATATCTTTTTATGATAGGCGATGCCGCCTGTTTTTGCAAGGGGGAATGAGACCATGAAACAAACGAACGGCGCTTTGTGGCTGGTGCTGGCGGCGCTTTTGTGCAGCACCGGCGGCGTGTGCATCAAACTGGTGCCCTGGTCGCCCATGGCGGTGAACGGCGCCCGGTGCGCGGTGGCCGCCGCCGTGACCGGGCTGTTTCTGGCCGCACAGCACCGCCGCCTGCGCTGGAACGCCACGGTGGCCTGCGGGGCGCTGAGCCTTGCCCTGACCACCATCTTTTACGCCTTTGCCACCAAGCTGACCAGTGCCGCCTGCGCCGTGCTGCTGATGTACACCTCTCCCATCTGGGTCCTGACCGTTCAGCGGCTGCGGGGCCAGCGGCTGGAAAAGCGGGAGGCACGGGCCGCGGCGGGCGTGTTTCTGGGCCTTCTGTTCTTTGTGTGGGACGGTCTTTCCGCCGGGCGGCTGGCGGGCAACGTACTGGGGCTGTGCAGCGGCGTGTGCTATGCGGGGGTGTTCCTGTTCGGCGCGGACAAAGAGGGCGACGCCGCTTCCTCCTCCCTGTTCGGCCAGCTGATCGGCGCGGCGGCGGGGCTGCCCTTTCTGCTGCTGGAGCAGGACTTCTCCGCCGTGCCCCTTGGCTGCGTGGCCATTCTGGGCATTTTTCAGCTGGGGCTTTCCTATGTGTGCATGTCCCGGGGGCTGGCGGGCACCAGCGCCGGTGCCGCCAGCCTCATCACCGCACTGGAGCCTCTGCTCTCCCCGGTGTGGGTGGCCCTTTTCTGCGGCGAGATGCCCGGCCGGGCCGCACTGCCCGGGATGGCGCTGGTGCTGGCCAGTGTGCTGTACTCTCAGCTCGGAGCTAAAAATGTCAAAAGTTCTTGACATATCTTCCGCGCTGTGCTAGCATGAAATTATCAAAAGAATTTGACATTTCATACAGAGAGGAGCATGGATATGCCGGCAGGTGCCTTGATTTTTCTGGTGGTCCTTTTGATTTTCGCAGGTCTGGACGTATTTTTGGTGGTGACGCTGTTTCACCCCGGGGACGAGCGCGGCCAGCTGATGGTGTGGAAGGCGGGCAGCCATACGCTGCTGGTGATGAGCCTGGTGCTGGTGCTGGACGTGGCACACAATATGGTGACGGGCCAGCCGGAAATGGTGAACCCCTTCACCCATCTGACCATCACCGCCATCGTGTATTTCTGCACCTTGATGTACTTTAAAAGGAAGCACGGTGGCTGAGATGGAAAATCAGATCCGCGCCCGGCGCAAGGCGCTGGGCCTGTCCCAGGAAGAGCTGGCGCGCCGGTGCGGCGTGTCCCGCCAGACGGTGAACGCCATTGAGAACAACAAATATGACCCCACGCTGGCGCTGGCCTTTCACCTGGCCAAAGAACTGGAGACCACGGTGGACCAGCTGTTTTCCTGCCCGTGATTTTGTGGTAAAGTGATAGCAGAAGGGGGCGGTCCCGATGAAAAAACGAGTGGCTGCGCTGACGCTGGCGGCGGCTCTGCTGGCCGGCTGCACAGGGGCGGACGGCGAGATTCCCGACCGGGGCGAAGTGCTGGCGTATGTGGATGAGCTCTGCGCCGAGCCCTACCGGGAAGTGAGCCGGGAACTGGTGGCCGAAACGCCGGATGACATGGAATACCGCTTTGAGACCGACCGGGGCCTGCACTTTACGGCTCACAGCTATCTGAGCCCCATTTACATCGATGCCAGCAAGACATCCTTTTACACCCCCGAGATCTCCTGCGACTATGTGAGCGCGGTGCACCGGCTGTACTCGGACGATGTAAAAGCCAGCCTGTCCCGGTGCCCGCTGTACCGGGAAAAAGACGGCTGGATGGTCGTTCTGCAGTTTTCGGACCTGGATGCGGCGGCGGATGCGGTGACGAAGGCCGACGAAATTTACGCGGCGGAACTGGCCTTTAACAGCCCGGAATTTCTGGCGCAGCATCCGGTGGCCAGCACGCATCTGGCGTGGTATGCTTCCGAAGAAGCAGCCCGGGCCCACGAGCGCTGGGTGAACCTGACGGACCTGGCCGTGACCGGGCAAAACGACCGCGAAGCCCTGTACAAAGAGCTGGCCGACCGGTACGCCCAGCTGTGCGTGGACGGGCAGATCACAGACAGCACCGTGCCCGCCGAATACCTGGCGGACAAGCACGTTTCCCGTTTGGACACGCTGAAGCTGGACGGGCGGACCATGACCTACGACCTGGAGGACAACCCGTTTTCCACTTACGGGCTGACCACGGACGATTACTGCTACGCCTGGTACAGCGACGAAGCACAAACCTACCGGCTGGTGATGGACGTGGGCTTTGCCACCGAACAGTCCAGCTATCCCCTGATCAACCGGGAGTACGTCCGGGCTTTGGGCGGGCACTATTCGCTGGAGATCCAGGGCGACCGGTACCGAAGCAGCTGGACCATCGGCGAAAACACCTGGCACATGGAAACTCTGTACAAAGACGGGGCCATTCGCTCGGTGCAGGTGGAGAAAAACGGACAGCCGCTGGAACTGGACCTTGTGACCGTGGACGAGGACGCCCGCGTGGGCGCCACCTTCTGCGCGGGGGTCAGCGCCGAAGATTTCTGCAAGCTGTTCGATTTGCGCTTTGAGGCGGACGAGCCCGGGCGCACCCTGCGCTTTTTCAGCAAATAAAAAAACAGAGGACCGGGTGCCCGCGGGGGGCC
>NZ_JBBMFA010000058.1:0-38139 GCF_040096265.1 Ruthenibacterium intestinale | reverse complement strand
AGTTTTTATTTCCTATGCAACGCTAAAGCTTTTTGAGAACTCCCCGGCACAGCCGGGGGTTTTCGGTAAACAAAAACGGCCGTCAGCGGCCCGAAAGCCACTGACGGCATAAACCCCGCCAGCAATTGCGCAACCAGATAGGTAAAGCCGATCAGGCACAGTGTGCGGCGTTTTTCCAGCATTATTTGAAGAACAGCGGCAGCGGCTCCAGGAACGTGATGTCCGTGCGGTCCGCGGCATCGCCTTCGGCCAGAACGGCAGCTTTGGCCACGACATTGGCAGAGCTTTTCCCTACGAGCGCTTCCAGCGCATGCAGGCTTCCACCCGTGCTGATCACATCATCCACAATGACAACACGTTTTCCGGCCATATCGTCCAGATCTTTCTGGTCGATCACCAGTTTTTGCACAGCCTCTGTAGTGATGGATTTATCTTCCACGATCACAGGGTTTTCCATGTACAGCTTCGGGCCTTTGCGCGCCGGGATGTAACGTTTTCCGCTCTGGCGACTCATTTCGTACGCCAGCGGAATGCCCTTTGCTTCGGCAGTGACGATCACGTCGAACTCAGGCAGTTTCTCCAGAAGTGCTTTTGCGCACGCTACCGTCAACTCCACATCGCTGAACATCACAAACGCAGCAATGTCCATATGCTCATTCACAGGGCACAGCGGCAGTTCCCGGCTGACACCAGCCACATTGAGAGTATAAGTTTTACGCATGGTGGTTTCTTCCTTTCCTGTCACAGAACAGCATTCGTTTTTACATCAGCCCGGAGGCCAGGCCAGACTGCGCTTTGCCAGAACATGAAAATGCAAGTGCGGCACACTTTGTCCGCCGTCTTTGCCGCAGTTGGTGACCACGCGGTACCCGTTCTCCAAATTCATCTCCTGTGCGATTTGCGCAATCACTTCAAAAATATGCGCTACAACCGCACTGTTTTCAGCATTGATCTCCGCGGGAGAGCCGATGTGTGTTTTGGGAATGACGAGAAAATGCACAGGCGCCTGCGGATCGATGTCGTGAAACGCCAAAACCGTGTCATCCTCGTAAACCTTGTTGACCGGAATTTCACCGGCCGCCATTTTACAAAACAGGCAATCCATTCTCTTTCCTCCTTTTCCGTTGTCTGCAAACGAACTTAAGCATTCAGCGCAGCGCGCACCAGTTCAGGTACCGCGTTCAACGCGTCGTCGATCTTGGAAGGCTCTTTAATGCCGGCCATTGCAAAATCGGGCTTTCCGCCACCGTTGCCGCCCGCAATGGCAGCAATCTGCTTGACCAGCTTTCCGGCGGCAAGACCTTTGGCCTGTGCCTCCTTGCCCACTGCGACCGCCAGAGAAATCTTTCCGTCGCATTCACCGATGATTGCCGTGACAGAAGCAGGCACTTTGTCACGCGCTTTGTCGCACATACCACGCACCGCATCGTTGGCCGTCCCGGTGAGGTACAGAGTGAAGATTTTAATGCCCTCCACTTCCTGCGCGTCTTCAAACAAGCCGTCCACTTTCGCATTGGCAATCTGCGCCTTCAAATCATCCAGTTCTTTCTGAACGTTTTTCAGTTCCGCAGATACAGTGGCCGCGCGCTGCGGCAGATCGTGGATATTGCTCACCTTCAGCGTGCCGGCCACCTGATTGAGCATCTCGTTTTTCTCATCCAGCAGCCGCAGTACGCCGTAGCCGGTGGTACCTTCGATGCGGCGAATGCCGGCCGCTACACTGGATTCGGACAAAATCTTGAAGCAGCCAAGCTGTGCGGTGTTGCTCACATGTGTGCCGCCGCAGAACTCGGTAGACCATCCGTTGATGTCCACCACGCGGACGATATCGCCGTACTTCTCACCGAACAGCGCCATCGCGCCCAGCTCTTTCGCCTCTTTGATGGGCATTTCCTTCACCGTGACCGGCAAAGCTTCGAAAATTTTCTCATTGACGATTTTTTCCACCTGCTGGAGTTCCTGCGGCGTGACGGCGTTGAAGTGCGTAAAGTCGAAACGGACACGCTCGTCATCCTCATAAGAACCAGCCTGATGCACATGGGCGCCCAAAACTTCACGCAGTGCCTTTTGCAGCAGGTGCGCCGATGTATGGTTGCGCATGATGGCGTGACGGCGCTTTTCATCCACCGTGGCAATCACCGCTTCACCCGTCTGAACCATCCCCTCTTCCAGGGTGCAGGTGTGTACGAAATAGCCCTTCGAGGTCTTCTTGCAGGCGCTTACAGACAAATGTGCACCGGAGGCGGTGGTGATGCATCCCGTATCCGCCACCTGGCCGCCGCTTTCCGCATAGAAGGGCGTGCGATCCAGAACCACCAGAACACCCGCTTTGGGGCCGTCGTCCGTGGCAATGGCATCCACCAGCTCCTCACCGTCGGACAGCGCCACAACCTTCGCCTCTGCCGCCAGCTTTTCATAGCCCAGGAATTCTGTAGGCTGTGCCTGCACATCGCTGAACAGATCAGCCGTCCAGCCCGAGATATCCCGGCTCATGCGGTCGGCACGCGCCGTTTCCCGCTGCTTCTGAAGCTCGGAGCGGAAACCTTCCTCGTCCACTTCGATTCCCTTTTCCGCGGCAATCTCCTTTGTCAGGTCCAGCGGGAAGCCGAAGGTATCGTTCAGTTTGAACGCATCCATACCGGACAAAATCCGTTTTTTACCTTCCTGCGCTTTTTTGATCACATCCTCCACCAAATTGTTGAGAATGCTGAGGCCTGCGTCAATGGTGCGGGAGAAGCGCTCTTCCTCGGCGGAAATTGTCTTCTTGATGTAGTCGGAATGCTCCACAAGTTCCGGATACGCGCTTCCGTTTTCCCGGATGACCGTGTCGCACAGTTCCGACAGGAAGGGGCGTTTTACGCCCAGCATGCGGCCATGGCGCGCGGCACGGCGCAACAGGCGGCGCAGCACATAGCCGCGTCCCTCATTGGACGGAAGAATGCCGTCCGATACCATAAAGACCGTAGACCGGATGTGGTCGGTAATCACGCGGATGGAAACATCCGTCATATGGTCCTGGCCATAGGTTTTTCCCGTAATGCGCTCTACATGGTTCAAAATGTTGTGTACCGTGTCCACCTCGAACAGGTTGCCCACGCCCTGCATCACGCAGGCCAAACGTTCCAGGCCCATGCCGGTGTCAATGTTGGGCTTGGCCAGACGCTCATAATGGCCATTTCCGTCGGAATCAAACTGGCTGAACACCAGGTTCCAAACTTCCATATAGCGGTCGCAGTCGCAGCCCACGCGGCAGTCAGGCTTTCCGCAGCCGTATTCCGGACCGCGGTCAAAGTAAATCTCGCTGCAAGGGCCGCAGGGGCCGGAGCCATGCTCCCAGAAATTGTCTTCTTTTCCGAAACGGACCATATGGTCTTCCGGAATGCCGACCTTTTTCGTCCAGATGTCGTAGGCCTCGTCATCCTCCAAATACACGGAAATGTACAGCTTTTCCGCCGGGATCTCCAACGTCTGCGTCAAGAATTCCCACGCCCAGGGAATGACCTCTTCCTTAAAATAATCCTGGAAGCTGAAATTGCCCAGCATTTCAAAGAAAGTGCCGTGACGCGCCGTAATGCCCACGCGCTCAATATCCGGCGTACGGATGCATTTCTGGCAGGTAGTCACCCGATGGCAGGGAGGTTCCTCCTGTCCCAGAAACCATTTCTTCATGGGGGCCATGCCCGAGTTGATCAGCAAAAGGCTGTTGTCGTTGTGGGGAACCAGCGGGAAACTGTCCAGGCGCAGATGGCCTTTTCCCTCGAAAAACGAGAGATACTTTTCACGCAGTTCGTTTAATCCGGTCCATTCCATAGGTCTGTCTCCTCATTTTGAAAAATAGAACTACAAAAAAATAAACTTCCGCCCCGACAAGGGACGAAAGCTTTTCGCATCCGTGGTACCACCCAAATTGCGTGTTTGCACACACCACTTTTCCGCGTTAACGCTGCGCAGCGCCCTGCTCATCACAGGGGGCTCCCGGGTGGCTGGCAGGAAACCAAGCAAGAACGTTTCAGCCATGCGTTCTCTCTCTTTTGTCTTTCTTTTCCTGTCTGGCCCAGTCGTCGCCATTTTTTCGTATCTATTGTTATATTATAAGAAAAATCAGGCGATTGTCAATACTCGTCCTCCACGCCCAGATACATTCCCAGGTCTGTGGTCACTTTTGCAAAAACGGCCGCCGCATCGTCGCTGGAATACGTTCCGCTGTCCAGCAAAACCGCAATGGTATACTGAGGATTTTCTGCCGGATAAAATCCCGCAAACCACGCGTCCATGATTTCTTCCCCGTCCTCCTGAAAGCGGCCGGTTTGCGCCGTACCTGTCTTGCCACCCGCGCCGCCATGCAGCGGTTTTGCCGGCTTGCCCAAACCGTTTTCCACAACACTGACCAGCATCTTCTGCACTGTTTGCGCAACATCGCTTCGAAAAGCCTGCCGCTGAATTGGTGAATACAGACTTTCTGTGACGGTTTGAGAATACTCGTTGACAATGCCCTCCACGAAAGTCGGCTCAATATAACGTCCCTGGTTAGCAAACACATTGATGCTGGCCGCCACCTGTACAGGAGACGCGGTCAACGCTCCCTGACCGAAGCTGATGGAAGCCAGCTGTCCCAAATCCCGCAGCTGCTCTTCATCCGGAAGATTTCCCGCAGCGGTGGTCTGCGTTCCCATATAGGCAGTGGCTGTTCCGAAACCGCAGGTCTGCGCTGCCTGCTCCACTGCCTGCGCCCCCAACTGAAGGCCCAAGTGAATAAAATAGCAGTTGCAGCTTTGCTCAAGTGCCTGTGTCAGGTTCACCGGCCCATGCCCCTTTCCATAGGCGCAGCGGTAAACGTGGCCGCCGATCTCCGTGGAGCCGGTACATTCATATACCGCATTGGGATCCAGTCCCGCTTCCAGCGCTGCGGCGGCCAGAATAGGTTTAAAGACGGACCCCACGTTGAACGCACTGATAGAGCGGTTGATCAGAGAGGAATCGTTTCTGTCAATGCTGAGGGCAACGTTTTCCGGATCATAAACCGGCATGCTCACACTGGCCCGTACACGTCCCGTTGCTGTTTCCAACACAACAATGCTGCCTTTTTCCATCATCTGCTGCGCGACGCCCTCGCAAATGCGCTGGATTGTCTCGTCAATGGTCAACATCACTCCTGCGCCGGAGCCCTGCGTATACAAAAGTTTCGGCGGAGCGCTTTCCAGAAAGGTTCCCACCGCCGTGGTGGTACACAAAACCGATGTACTGGTAGAAGCGCCTGTCAGCAAATCATCGTACACATACTCCGCCCCGCTGACGCCGTGCCCTTCTGCGTCAAGATAGCCCAGCAGATGAACCGCCGTGGGATTCGGATAATAGCGAACCGGGCAGGAGAAAAGGTATTCCGGCTGCGTACCGCTGCTTTTCTCCACTTCTATTAAAAAAGGGCTTCCCTGCTGGATCATACTGTAAAAAGAATTCTTTTCCGTTGCCGGAATGGAGCCAAACAGTGCATGGTAACTGGAACGTCCCGGCTCGACCACTGCATACGTATTTGTAAATACATTGGTAAGGGGAAGAAAGTTACAGTCGTAAATATTTCCGCGTCCGTCAAATAAATCCAGCGTTGTCTGGCTTTGCCGCACGGCGGCCTGCGCGTAGGTCTCATTGGTGCACAGAAGCGCCAGGTTGGCTCCCAAAATCGCAAACGCAAGAACAAAAAACGCAAAAAATGCCACAATACGACTCGTTGACACAGTGCACGCCTCCTTTTCCTCAGTATGTGCCCAAACGTGCCTGTATAAACAAAAAGGCTCCGAAGGTTTGTTTCCCTTCAGAGCCCTGCTTCAAACCATCGGTTCAAGCATCTGCGACTTCATATCAATGACAAGATTTTTCTTTTCCATATGACTTTGACAAGCCGTTTCCAAACGCTTTTGGACCACCGTCACATCCAGCGCCGAGCGGACCGGAAGCATCAGAATATACTGGTTCCGACTGTACCGGCTGAAAACATCGCCTTTGCGAAGCGTGTTTTTGATTACCTCTTTCAGCTGAAGCATATAGCGTACCGATTCCTGCTTTTGAAGCAATTCCGTTTTTCGGGGCAAAAGCGTAATCAACATAATAATGACATGATCGCCGCTACGGGCCGCATTGCGCGCCACCATATGGTAAACGTGCTTGAACATTTCATACTCGCAATAATACGCACCGCGGATGGGACGGGTGTCTTTTGTGACCTCGGACAGATCCTGCTGCACCTGACACAAATCTTCCTTGATTTGATTGGAACCTTCCGACGCCCAGAGATAAACATCCCGAAGACGTTCCGGCAGTTTTTCACCGAGCTCGTCATAAAACAGATTGGAGACGACCGGATAATAACTCAAAACGGCCTGTTTCATATCCAAGCCGCGCATCGCCGAGAACATGTATTCATAAAGTTCTTCATGCAGCGGCTCAAACAAAGCTGCCCGATTGCAGATGTCCAGCACCTCTTCCAAATCGGCCCTTGTCCCGCGGCCGCTTAGAAGGCCAGCCATATATTTCACAGTGCGCAAATATTTCTGACGATAGTAGCTGTTCTCCTGAATGACCCATTGCCGACTGTTCAACCCCGGCAAAAGCTCTCCGCTGTAAAGGGCCAGAATTTCCCGCGCTTCTTTCAGCTGCTCTTCCAGCGTTTTTTCCTGCCCGAACAAATCCTCCGTCAGCACTTCAAAGCGATGAATATCCAGTTCCAGCGGAATCTGCGGATTCCACTGATAACGGCCATTTTCCATCACAATAAATTGCACGCCCGGAGCGGATTTCTGCAGCAGTTTTCGAATGGAATACACTGCATTTTTTAAGGCACCCGCAGGGTTTTCCACTTCATCGCTCTCCCAAAGAGCTTCCATCAACTGCTCGTTGGTAAGTTTCTCGTCCGCGCGCGCCAGCAGCAGTGCCAGCAGTTCCTGCGGTTTGTTCATGCGGGCGGAATGCTCAATCAGATACTGACCATTCCAGCACACTGAAAAGCCGCCAAACATTTTTACCCGCAAACCGTCTGTCATGATCAGTTTCTCCTTTCCATCATTTTTACACCAGAGAAAGGCGTTTTTCCATCGCCTCATAATGCAGACAATACGTCAGGGCCGTATCCTTGGTAATGCGTCCCTGTTGTGCCAACTTCAGCAGCGATGCATCCATGGAAATCATTCCCTGTGCGGCCCCCGACTGGATTGCCGAATCAATTTGATGCGTTTTTCCTTCACGAATCAGGTTTTTGATTGCTGCATTGGTATGCATAATTTCGAAAACCGGAATCAGTTTTCCATCCACGGACGGAAGCAGCTGCTGACTGATAACGGTCTGCAGCACCATGGACAGCTGCATCCGAACCTGCGCCTGCTGGCTCGCCGGGAACACGTCGATAATCCGGTCCACAGTATTGGCCGCACCGGTGGTATGCAGGCTGCTGAACAACAGCTGGCCTGTCTCCGCCGCTGTCATGGCCACTTCGATCGTCTCGTAATCACGCATTTCGCCCAAAAGAATCACATCCGGGCTCTCCCGAAGAGCACTGCGCAAAGCACTGATGTAGTTGGGCGTATCCGTGGAGATTTCTCGTTGGGTAACAATGCACTTCTGGTGCCGGTGAATAAATTCAATGGGATCTTCCATCGTAATGATGTGCCCTTCACGCGACTGGTTGATGGCATTGATCAGGCAGGCCAGCGTCGTCGACTTTCCGCTTCCGGCCGCACCGGTCACAAGCACAAGCCCTTTCATATGCCGGGCTGCCGCCATGACCTCGTCCGGGATATTCATTTCCACCGGATCGGGCAATCCGAAACGAATCACCCGAATCACCGCAGACAAACTTCCGCGCTGCCGGAAAATGTTGGCGCGGAACCGCCCCAGTTCCCGCACAGAAAACGAGAAATCATCGTCCGCACGGGTTTCCAGCGTTTTACTGCCGTCTCTGCCGCAGAGGGTGTAAATCTCCTGTACAAGCCGTGCTGTATCTTCCGGCATCAACCGTGCCTGTTCCACCCGCTGCTGCCTTCCGCCCACCTTATAAGTCAGAGGCAAGCCTGCGATCAGGAACAAATCCGAAGCATGCCGCTCAATCGCTCCCTGCAAAATATCCATAATGCTTTCCATGACCGTTACCCCTTCCAAAGCTGTCCGATATTTTCTGTTTCCTGCCACTGACGGACCTGCCGCCACTCCACAACGCGAATCTGCCGGTCTTCCAGCTGCACCGCAATGCTTAGCTGGCGTTCATCGCTGTTTTGCGCAACATAGCGCAGCAAATCACCGTCTACCCGGGTTCCTTCCGGAAGTTCCGCCAACAATTCTTCCTCAGAAGATGCCTCGCTGCAAACCGTTTCCACCTGCGACAGCCACTGCTGCCCCAGCATTTCCAGCTCATATGTCTGCTGCACATAATCTGCCTGTTTTTGCGCCGTGGCCAGCATGGCGCGGGCCGTCACCAGAGAAAGCACCCCCAGCACCGCCAGACACACCACAACGACCATGACGATCAGCGACAGCCAGCCTGTGCGAATCGGTTCCTGTTTCATTTTCTACTCTCCCCGCCAATTTGCCGCTGTTTGAAGGCTGTAAACCAATTCATCTTCCGCGCTCACATCAATCTGCGCCTCTACCAACGTTCCGTCTTTCTTCAGGGATATCTTGAGGCAATAGAAGCCATCTTCCGCTTCCTTCACGATACCGTTTTGAACATCGTAATGCAAGCAAATTTCACTCTCAGGACTCACGTTCACCAAAGACCGGAACTCTTCTTCGCTTTCGCTGGCTGCAATCAGTTCGGCGGCGTTTTCCGCAAGCAGCGTCCCATCCGAAAGGCGCTGCGCCTGCGTTCCCATCCCCTGGGCCGCGGCAAACACCTGCACCAGCACCGCCAGCGCCACACTGAGAAACAGCACCAGCAGAACGGTCTCCACATAAAATGCAATTCCTCTTTTTGTATCATTCATGCGCACGGTCCTCCATCAAACTGCGCACCGCAACGTATCCCTTGCCATACTGCGTTTCAAACGCCAATAGGCCCGGCTGTACAAACGACACCTCAAATGTATCCGTTTGGGCAATGACCGCCGCCTCATTCTCCTGGCAGGATTCATCCGCACGGCGATATTCTTCTACCAGGTTTCCCTGATACAAATAAATTCGAGTCTCGTAGCTGCTGCCATCCACCTGTTCCTGAAGCACCAGCATCGTCCCCTCCGGACCATCCCGCAGCAAAACTGCATCCGAACGGTCAGCAGCGCGCACTTTCTGTTGCAAATAAGTCAGTGTTGCCCGGCGGTTTTCCGAAATATTCTGGTTTTCCACCAATGAGCGATACACATGAGAGCCAATCCCCATCAGTGCCAGAAGGGACACAAACACACAGGCCATCAGAATCAGCAAATAAAAGTGTTCCCGCTCTTTTGCTCTTTCAGCGCGCACTGTTCCTGTCCCTCCTTTGCCCAGACGTTATTTTTTCTCCAAAACCGCCACTTCCGGCAACAAATTTTCCGCAAATGCCTCGTAAGTAATGATAAAGCGCTGATGATTGAGCTGCAAGCCATAATTTTCTTCCAAATAAGAAAGTTCCGAAGGATATGCGCCCTCCAATGCATAACACTGAACGGCCGCATCAATCACCACCTGCCGCACGGCAAACGCCGTCTGATCGGACAGGTCCTCCTCTCCGCGCCGCCAGCGATCGGCGGCAAACACAAGCAGCGCCAGCACGCAGACAACCGCCAGCCGCCTCAGCCATACCAGCCTTCGCGCCCTTTTGTACGAATCGTGATACATGCAGCAACCTCCGTCAGCCCACGGCTGCCAAAATGCCAACCAACGGCAGCATCACGGACAGAAGTGTCAATCCCACTGCCAACGTCAAAAGCCCGGACAGAATCGGTTCGATGTTTCCGATCAGCAATTCAATCCGCGTATCCGCTTCCGCCGAAAATACTTTGGAAAGACGCTCCAGAACATTCTCCAGCTGTCCACTGCGCGCACCGCTGAGCAGCATGCGGTTGTACAGCGGTTCAAAAATCTTCTCCTCATAAAACGCCTGTGCCAGACTGTTTCCCGCGGCCATTTTTTCCATTGCGCAGTTCAGTTTTTCATGCAGCGCTTTATGCTGCACCATCTGAACGGCTCTTTCCATGGACAAATCGGTGTTCATGCCACTGGCCACAAAGGTCGCCAGCGCCGTGACGAATTGTGCCTGTGCCAGCTGCGCATAAGCACCGGCCGTGAGCGGAAATTTTTCAAACAGGTTCAAAAGCCGTGTTTTTCCCTGTTCTGTGCGGGCCAGCAAAAGGCCTGCCAAAAGGAACAGCGCCAGCACGACCACAGCCCCCAGCGCAATTCCGCCCACCACATAAGCCACGCGGATATAAGAATATGCCGACGCGGCCATACTGCCGGCCAGCGACGCATAAACACCGGTGAACACCGGAAGAACCTGAAACACCAAAATTCCCAGCACCACGGCCATCAGCAGAAGCAGCGCCGCCGGATAGACCACTGCACTTTTCAGCTTTTTGCCCAGACGATGCTGCGTTTCGTAATAGACCGACAGCATGCGCAGAACGCTGTCCGTTCTGCCGGCCAGTTCGCCTGCTTCGATCATATCGCTCATGTATTGCGGGAACAAGCCGCACTCACGCACTGCCTGTGCCAGAGGAACGCCTGTCATTACGGCACGATACACCGTTTGCGCCGCTTCATGAAACGCCCCCTGCTCACTGTCTTCGCACAGCAGGGACAGCGCTTCGTCCACAGGAATTCCCGCGGAAAGCATCATTGCCATATTTTCACAGAAAACACTGGCAGCTATGGAACTGAGCTGCTTTTTCATGTCAGTTACCCCTCTCAGTAAACGTAACGGTCCACATAGTCGGTTCCGTCGCCAATGGTTGTTTCATCTGCTCCGTTTGCAGCGAAGGTCAGATCGATCCGTTCCCACTCATTGGCAGGCGCCTTGATCTCCACCGTGATCCAGCCACTTTCCTTTAAATAAATCATATTCCAGGCGTGGTAAACCGCACCGTCGGAAACATAACCTGTGATCACTTTCGCCGGAATCCCCTGGCTGCGCAGCATGGCCGCCGCCAGAGATGCATAATCAAAGCAGATGCCCTTTCCGCTGCTCAGCGTCTGGTCCGGGTCCGGCACATAACCGGTCACGTCGCCGGCTGCTTTGTCGTAATCGTAAACGATGTTTTCTTTAATGTATTCATAGATCCGAGCGACAGCGTCCGTCTCGCTGGATGCCTGCTCTCCAAGCTGGTTTGCAAGTGAAACGCACTCCGATTCCTGCGTGTACCAAACGATCTGATTCGCATGCAGGAAGGGTTGGAATTCGTCCTCCAGATTCACTTGCGTCTCAACAGCAAAAAGCTCAATGTATTTACTTTCGGTGGTATTCTGCATGACCTGAATTTTATACAGTCCGTCCCCGCATTGAAGCGGAAAGAACTGCGGCGTACCGTCGCCTGGCAAGTCGTAAACATAAACCGTTTCGCCCTGCCCGACTTTTACTTTCAGTCTTTTCTCGCTCTGCGCGCTCACGCCGACATACCCCTGTGACGCACTGGAAACGTCGATTTGTGCGCCATTGCCGCTTTGTGCCGCCTCGGCATGGAACTCTGTGTTCTTCCACTCCGCCCGGACAAAACTGCCTGTTTCCGATGGTTCCGACTGTTCAGGCGCCGCACATCCGGGGAATCCCAGCAGGGCGAGCAAAACCACCACACAGCTCAACCAGCGCATTTTATTCTCCTTTGTTCTGCAAACATACCTTCCCACCTACCGGCGCAGTCTTTCTTTATTATAAAAAGATTCTGTGGTGAATTCAAGTCGAGTCCGGGTCGTCCTCTGTCTGCTGGACAGGCACATTCTGTGAATCGAATTCGGGCAGTGCCGTTACACCGCGCAGTTTTCGCTGAATCTGTCTTGTGCGCACTCCCACCAGTTTCTCCAGTTCATTTCCCGCCTGTTCAATGCGGGTCTGCGCCTGTGCCAACGCTTTCCCAAACGTATCAAACTCCGCTTTGACATTTCCCAAAACCTGCCAGACCTCTCCGGAACGCTTTTGAATGGCCAGGGTCCGGAACCCCATTTGCAGGCTGTTCAAAAGCGCCGCCATGGTTGTGGGCCCGGCTATCACTACTTTACTCTCTGCCTGCAGCCGCTCCACCATGCCTCTCCGCACCAGTTCCGCGTACAACCCTTCCGTGGGAAGGAACATCACACCGAACTCCGTGGTGTACGGAATTTGAATGTATTTATCATGGATATCCTTGGCAAATCCACGCACACGCTGCTCCAAAATTCTGCCGGCAATCTCGATGCGCGCTGTGTTACCTTCTTCGTAGGCATCCTGCAAAGAGCCATATGCATCCACAGGAAATTTCGCGTCAATGGGCAGCCACACCGGCGTTTCCCCATCGCCTGGCAAGCGCACTGCATATTCCACGCGTTCGCTGCTTCCGGGGATGGTCACCACATTTTCCTCATACTGTTCCGGTGCCAGAATCTGTTCCAGAATCGCTCCCAGCTGAACCTCGCCCAGAATACCGCGTGTTTTCACATTGCTGAGGACCTTTTTCAGATCGCCTACCCCCACGGCCAGGGTCTGCATTTCTCCCAGCCCTTTATAAACACTCTCCAATTGCTGACTCACTCGATTAAAGGACTGATGCAGCTTTTCTTCCAACGTCTTTTGCAGTTTCTCATCCACGGTATTGCGCATTTCATCCAGCTTCTGCGTGTTCTCCGCCTGCAATGCAGTCAGCCGGGTTTCCATGGTCATGCGAATATTTTCCAGTTTCTGCTCATTTTCCACCGCGTTTGCAGACAGGCGCTGATCCACGCCCCGCAGCTGGTCATTCACTGTTTTCTGAAGGGCCGCCTGCCGAAGCGCCATCTGGTCGCTTAAGTCCTTGAGGCGCGCGTTTTGTGTTTCAGAGATTTGTCGCTGTGCGGATGCCTGCAGCTCCGCGCTCGTCTGCATGGCCCGATGAATGCTGTTTCCCAGCTCTCCACGCATCTGACGCAGCTCATTTTGCATCTGCTGACGCGACTGCTCCAGTTCCTGCATCAGCTGTTCTGTTTGCTGTTCATCCCCGCCGCGGGGGCGCGTTGCCAGAACGATCACGAGCAGAATACAGGCCAGCGCACTCAAAATCAACGATACAATCTCCATGTCCGGTACTCCTTCAGGGCATAGTCACCCACACTGTTTCATAGCTATAAGTATACGTTCAAACAGCATATAAATCAATGAAAAGGCGGCGATTCATTTGAAAAACAAACGCAGATTCGGCCGGTTCCACCGGCTTCTGGCGGCGGCAGGCCTTTGCGCACTGGCTTGTCTCGGGGCCGGACTCGTCACTACCAGACCCGTGGGATGTTCCAACGACGACCTGACCGCGCCCCTGGAAGTCATGACGGAGGATCCGTCCGAAGAGGAAAAGGTCGTCTACCTGACATTTGACGACGGTCCCTCCTCTACAACGGAAGCCGTTTTGGACATATTGAAAAAGGAAGAGGTTCCCGCCACTTTTTTTGTAATCGCTGCGGAGAACAATGAAAAATATCTTCCTCTATTGGAGCGTACTGCTGCAGAAGGGCATATGATCGCCTTGCACACCTGCACCCACGATTACAAGGCCATTTATCAAAGCCCCAGCGCCTACTGGCAGGATATTGACGCTCTGAAGGAGAAATTGTCCGCCTACGTCGACCCGCAGGAATTGGTATGGCTCCGTTTTCCGGGCGGAAGTACCAACACCGTCAGCCATAAATACGGCGGGAGCAGCATCATGAAGGACCTGAAAGCACAGGCGACGGAAAAAGGGTATCACTATGTGGACTGGAACGTGTGCGCCGACGATGCAATCGGCGGTCATCCATCCGCAGAAAAAATTTATAACAATGTCATCCGGGATGTGGGTGACAAACACCGCTGCATCGTACTGATGCATGACACGAAAGCCACCCAAAATACCGCTGCCGCCCTTCCGGATATTATCCGCTGGTTCAAAAACGCGGGCTACCGCTTTGACACCGTCGATCATCTGGAGCGTGAAATATGAATAATATGCAAATTTCCATGCAATTTGTTTGTAAAGTTCTGAAAAATGTTGTATACTACACAAGATAGGTCATCGGCAGGGAGGGTTCACGCATGTTCGGGTATATCATGCCCTTCAAGGCAGAATTGAAAGTGCGTGAATGGACATTGTACCGCTCCTATTACTGCGGGCTTTGCAAAGAGCTGAAACGGGAATATGGGTTTCTCCCCCGCTTCCTTTTAAACTACGACATGGTGCTTCTGGCCATGACCGCAGACGGGCTTTCCGCTGCCCAGCCTTCTGTTTGTCCGGAACGCTGTATTGCCGGCCCTCTTCAGAAACGGCCGGTCTGCGGCAGCACGCCCGGGCTTCGCCTGGCGGCGGATGCGTTGATCCTGACTGCTTACTATAAAGTGGCAGACGACATTGCCGATGAATCCTTTTTCAAAAAGGCACGCGCACATCTTTTGCGCATTCTTCTGTCCGGTCCGCATCAAAAAGCGGCCCGCCGCCTTCCGGAAGCGGACAAGCTGTTTGCAGAGCAGACGCTTGCCCAGCAAGCGCTGGAAAAACGTTCAAGCACCTGCCTGGACGAAGCGGCGGAGCCCACAGCCCAGATGACAGGTGCCCTTTTCGCGCTGTGCGGTCCGCAAAAGGAAATTTTGCACCGGATGGGGCTGTTTCTGGGGAAAATTCTTTACTTTCTGGATGCTGCCGAAGATTACGACAAAGACGCCGAAAAGGGTTCTTATAACGTTTTTCTGACCAATGGCTTTTCCAAAGAAGAAGCCATTCAACAGGCACAAACACTCTGCCGGATGTGTGCCGGAGAAACTGCGCTGTGCTATAACCTTCTGGACGTTTCCTCTTACAAATCAATTTTAGATAACATTGTGTTTCTGGGCCTGCCGCAGAGCATCGCTCTTGCGGGTACCGAACGGCCACACCACAATCGACATGACCCGATTTAACGGGCAGAAAGGACAAACCCATGGATGCCAACAAAGCTTATTCCCTGCTTGGTCTGCGCGAAGGCGCTTCAGAGGATGAAATCAAGTCCGCTTACCGCGCCCTGGCCAAACGTTATGATCCCGAGCAATACGAGGCCGGCCCTTTGCGCGAGGACGCACAGGCCCGTATGAACGAGATCAACGAAGCCTTTGACACATTGATGAGCCTGATCCGCACGGGCGGAGAACCCCACACGGAATACTCTGCACCCGCGTCCAGTCAGGCACAGAACAGCAGCGCCAACGGCCGCTACCGCAACATCCGCCAGCTGATCAACAGCGGCGCTGTGGAGCAGGCTCTGGCGCAGTTGAACGCAATTCCCGAGGGCGCCAACGACGCCGAATGGAACTTCCTGATGGGCAGCGCATATTATTATAAAGGATGGGTTGCTGAAGCGCTGCGTTATTTTGAGGCAGCTTGCCGCCTTGCCCCCGGCAACCCCGAATACGAAGCTGCGTTGCGCAATCTGCGCAATCAGGCCAACGGCGCCATGCCCGGCAACCCGTATGGCAATCCGGGTCCTTATGGCACTCAAGCCGTCAGCTGTTCCTGCTGCGATATGTGCGCGGCTTGGATGTGCATGGACATGTGCTGCAGCTGCAGCCGGGGCTGCTGATATGACGCCCCGCCGTTCTATGGAAAGCCGCCGGATCGCATTGGGCGGAATTTTTTCCGCGCTGTCCATCGTCGTGATGCTGATGGGCGGAATTTTGCCCTTTGCCACTTTTTCGGCACCGGCGATTGCAGGGATTCTGATTGTTCCGGTTGCCATTGAATTCGGCATGAAAACCGGTTATCTTCTTTATGCCGCCATCGGGTTGCTTTCTGTCTTTATTCTTCCCGATAAGGAAATGGCATTGATTTTCATTTTTCTGTTTGGCTTTTATCCGCTTTTAAAAGCGAGACTGGAACGTATCCCTGCCAGAGTCCTACAGTGGGCCGCCAAGCTGACGCTTTTCAACGTCTGTATCTTCTGCATGTACGGCCTTATTTTATTTGTGTTTCCCATTGGTGCGGTTGTCGCCGAGTTCGAAGAGATGGGCACCGTTTTCATCGCTTC
Source organism: Ruthenibacterium intestinale (assembly GCF_040096265.1). Taxonomy (NCBI): domain Bacteria; kingdom Bacillati; phylum Bacillota; class Clostridia; order Eubacteriales; family Oscillospiraceae; genus Ruthenibacterium; species Ruthenibacterium intestinale. The sequence continues at coordinate 21,999 of NZ_JBBMFA010000058.1, read as the reverse complement.
TCTTCTTCTCCTTGGCAATCTCGCCTTTGTGATATATGATATGGCTTTGGTCAAAATGATCGGGCTGTATTGTGCTAAAATGCGTCCCCGTTTGATGAACATTCATTGAATGGGACACCCGGAAAGGAAGTTTGATCGAATGAAATGCTGAAAGCGCCGGGCCCCTTTGCAACGGCAGATTCTGGATTGATCTGTTACGAGGGGTGACGAGGATGAAGGCTGCTGTGCCTCAAAGTCGGGTACAGCGTATCGAAAGATTCGGCGGATGCCTCCACGGACGAGTCGGGCGGTCGACATCATACGGACAAAAAACAGCGGTAACGCGGCAACAGAAACGTATGAGATCCCGATTTCTATCTTTTTAAATTTGACCAGTACCGGACGGAAGGTACTGTTTTTTGCTGAGCGCTTTTGCTGCGCTTTGCGTATTTTTATTTCTGAATTTGCAAAACACAGTGTATCCTTGTAGGGATAGGCTTTTTTCTTGTTGTCTTTTTTTGAAGAAGAACCGCTTGGGTGTAGCTCTGTCTTTTCAGCACGCCTTTGTTTGTGTTTTGCATTTTCAGGCAAAAATCAACGATTTGTCTGGAGATGTTTGAATTATGTGTGGAATTGTTGGATATATTGGCCCTCGCCGCAGCACCGATGTACTGTTGGATGGATTGAGCAAACTGGAATACCGCGGATATGATTCTGCCGGGATCGCGCTCGCAGGGCCTGGCGGCGAAATTCAGGTGGTAAAAGCGGAAGGCCGGCTTTCCGTTCTGGCGGAAAAGGTTCATGCCATGCCGCCGGTGGACTCTCACTGCGGAATTGGTCATACCCGCTGGGCAACGCACGGCGCACCCAGCGATGTAAACAGCCACCCCCATTCTTCTGCCCGCATCAGCCTGGTACATAACGGCATTATCGAAAACTATGCGCAGTTGAAAGAGCATCTGATGGAGCACGGGTATGAATTCTGCAGTGACACAGACACAGAAGTTCTTGTGAAGCTGCTGGACTACAACTATCACGGTGAACCCCTGGATGCCATTATGAAAACCATGGGCGAAGTTCGCGGCAGCTATGGGCTTGCCATTCTGTTCCGGGATTTTCCGGACCGCATCTTTTCGGTTCGAAAAGAGAGTCCTCTGATTGTCGGCTACGGTCAGGGGGAAAATTTTCTGGCCAGTGATATTCCTGCACTCCTGAAATATACGCGGGAGTATTCCATTCTTGACGAAGGCGAAATTGCCGTAGTTTCACGGGAAAAAGTCCAGATTTACAATGAACTGGGGCATCCGGTTCAGAAGAATCGCCTGACCGCCAGCTGGGATATTGAAGCAGCTGAAAAAGGCGGGTATCCCCACTTCATGCTCAAAGAGATTCATGAGCAGCCCACAGCACTGCGTGCGACCATCGGCCCGCATGTGGAAGACGGCCTTCCGCAACTGGGGGTCGACGCATTGACGGACGAAATGCTTTGTGGCATTCGGAACATTCACATTGTGGCCTGCGGCACCGCCATGCACGCGGGAATGGTTGGAAAAACAGCCATCGAGCGCTTTGCCCGCGTTCCCGTGGATGTGGACATTGCCAGTGAATTCCGCTATCGTGACCCCATTCTGTCCCAGGATGATCTGGTGATTATCATCAGCCAGAGCGGCGAAACATTGGATACGCTGGCAGCTTTGAAGCTTGCCAAAGAGCGCGGTGCAAAAACGCTGGCCGTTGTCAACGTGGTCGGCTCTTCCATCGCACGGGCGGCAGATTGGGTGATCTACACCCATGCAGGCCCCGAAATCGCCGTGGCCAGCACCAAAGCATACAGCGTGCAGCTGGCGGTGATGTATCTGTTCGCGCTGCGTCTGTCTCTGGCCAAAAAGACGCAGCCGGAAGAGGAAATCCGACGTCTGACTGCTGAACTTCAGCGCATTCCCGATCAGCTCGCTCCCCTGCTTTCCAACTGCAACGAAATCAAGTATCTGGCCAGCCAGTTTATGAACAGCGATGATTTGTTTTTCATGGGGCGTGGCTTCGACTATGCGCTGTCTTTGGAAGGCAGCCTGAAGCTGAAGGAAATCAGTTATGTGCACAGCGAGGCTTATGCGGCCGGTGAACTGAAGCACGGCACCATTTCACTCATTGTGAACGGGACCCCGGTCGTCGCGCTTGCCACGCAAAAAAATGTGTACGAAAAAGCCCTCAGCAATGTGAAGGAAGTAAAAACCCGCGGCGGCCGCGTTATCCTGCTGTGCAAGGAAAATGCACCCGTACCGGAGGATGTCGCGGATTTTGTTGTCCGTCTTCCCGAATTCGAAGACATTTTCATGCCCATGCTGATGATCGTTCCTCTGCAGCTGTTCGCCTATTACATGAGCGTTCTGCGCGGATGCGATGTGGATAAACCCCGCAACCTTGCCAAGAGCGTGACAGTGGAATAAAAAAGGAAAGAGCCGGAGCATCCGGCTCTTTCTCTTTTCCTGAACAAATGGATTTTTTTGTGCTATACTAAGGATAGCTGTGATTGCGGGAGGGTGTTTATGGAACTGAAAAACAGCTTTAAAACGTTGAATTACATGCGCAAAATCCTTATGTCCGAAACCGATCATATTCTGCCGTTTCCCGTAAGGCCCCAAAAGCCTCTGTTTGCAGGGCAGAAGCCTGTCCCGCTTCCCCGCTGCTCCCCCAAGCAGGCCGCCGTTCCGTCCAAGGCCTTAAATGAATTTCTGAAGGCACTGTCTTCGGCCTCTAACGGAGCACCGCACACCTGCATTGTGGCCCGCGACGACCATGTCATTTGCGAAGCAGCCTGGGCCCCTTATTCCACCGGAACCTGGCATGTTACACACAGCCTTTGTAAAAGCTTTGTCGGAACGGCCATCGGAATGCTGTGGGATGAAGGAAAAATCGAGCTGGATGAAAAAATCTGTTCCATTTTTCCGGAAAGATGTAATCTGATGACATCGCGCAAGGCCCGCAGCCTGACAGTGGAGCACTTGCTCACCATGAGCAGCGGCTCCACTTTCCGCGAGGCCGGCGCAGTGGTGGAAAGTGACTGGGTCCGCGGTTTTCTGGAATCGGAGTTTGAATTTGAGCCCGGCACGCAAATGGACTACAACAGCATGAACACCTATTTGCTCTCTGCCATCCTGCGCCGCAAGGCCGGATGCAGTTTGATGGAGTATCTTCGCCCCCGCCTGTTCGAACCGATGGGCTTTGGTGATGTCGCGTGGGAACGCTGCCCCAACGGGATCGAAAAAGGCGGCTGGGGCATGTATGTCTTTCTGGAAGACGCAGTCAAACTCGGGATGCTCTATCTCCACAAAGGCGTGTGGAAGGGACAGCGCCTTTTGAGCGAAGCCTGGGTGGAACAAGCCACCACGACCCATCTGTCCCGTGATACCGGCGAGGAATATGGATTTCAGATCTGGACAAATTCCGAAAAGAAGCGGTTCCTGTTCAACGGTATGTTTGGGCAATATGTGATTGTATGTCCGGACCTGGATATGGTCATCGGCATCAACGCCGGCGCCGGAAATTTGTTTACGCGCAGTGCCACTCTGAAAGCGGCCAATCAGCTTCTTGCACAGGTGCAATCTGCTGCACCGGATGATCCCCGTGCTGAAAACGAACTGGCTGACACGCTGGCGGCTCTCTCGTATGACGGTACGGTTGCGCGTCCTGCGCCGTCCCCCGCTTCTTCTCTATCCCGTTTTTTTGCACGACTGTTTCGTCCCGCAGCACCGGAAGCATCCTCGCTTCCACCCGAAATTCAATCACTGCCCCTTTCCGTCTTTCATTTTTCGCAGAATCACGCCAGCCTTTTGCCGCTGATTTCTTCCTGCATGAACGACTGGTATTCCGAGGGAGTAAAAAAGTGTCGGTTTTCCTTGAAAGAAAACGAACTTTCTCTGCTCTGGTGGGAAAGCGGGCAGGCCTACGAACTTCCCATTGGATTTGATCATGCCCGTTCCTGCACCCTCAATTTCGGCGGAAATGTTTTTCAGGCCGCTGCTCGCGGCAAAGCCGTTTTAAACGAAGACGATGAATTGGTGCTAAAAATCACCATCAACTATTTGGAATTGAGCAGCACGCGCATTTTAAAAGTATTTTTCCGCCCGGACCAGACCATTCGTCTTCAGATGCTGGAAACGCCCAGTCTGCGCCTGGTATTTCAAATGCTGGAAAAAAATGTTCCCGCATCGGTCAAATCCAAAATGGACCTTTTCCGGGATATGGAGTATCTCTGGTACCGAATAGACAAAGTCTGTTCTCCTGTTTTGACAGGAATGGCCCAGCCGCAATCACTTTATAAAGAGAGGGAAACAACGTGAACGCCGATTTTTACATCGAATCTTTTACTGTGCACGATTTTGAAGCAGACGTCAACCGAAACATGACCCCCGGTGCCCTGCTGCGCCGGGCACAGCAGATCTCTACAGACCACTGCACCCATTTGGGAATTGACGCCGCACTCTACGCGAAGACGCACACTGCTTTTTTGCTTGCCAAACTGGCGCTTCAACTTTATGAACCGATTCCTGTGGGCACTCGAATCACACTGACCACCATGCCGAGCGCGCCTCAGCGTGCCATTTATCATCGGTACACTTCTTTCTGCGATGAATCCGGCCGCCTTCTATGCGAAATAGACAGCTGCTGGGTTCTTGTAAACACGCAGACCAAGCGCATTTTGCGCACCGCGCCGGAAGAGCTTCATCTTCCTTTTATGGCATCTCCCCCGAAGCTTCTGGATTCTTCCATTCAAAAGGGAGATGCCGCACCGCTTGCCGAAGAAACCGCAGTCTATTCTCGCTGCGATCAGAATCATCATTTAAACAATACTGCGTATGCAGACATTCTTACGGACCATCTTCCGCAGGAACTGTTGCTGGAGCGTCAGCTCAGCCGCCTGTCCATCGTTTATCACAAAGAAGTTCCCATGGGGCATTCGTTCCAGCTTTCCCGCGCACAGTTGCGTGAAAACGACTACTACTTCGTGGGGCAAAGCGACACAGGAAAGCATTTCGAGGCTCAATTTACATTCAGGTAACAAAATTATCACAAATAATTACAAAATAGTTTCAAAAAAGCATTGACAAGGAGTAACAAAAGAGTTACAATTTAGTTGCAAGAAAGTTACAAGACGCTTGCAGTGCACTTTTTCATCAGGCATAGGCCCTCTCCTCCTATTGTTATTTAATTAGAAATGACAATTCTGGGTGCTATGCCACCTTTTCAAACTCCATTTCACAAGGCAAAAAACCTCTGTGCCGCAGCGCAGAGGTTTTTTGTTTTGTGCTTTTTGTCCACAAGTCTTTCCTTTTTAGTTGCTTTTTTCTGTGTTGAAAAAAGCAACTTTTTTCAGAAAAGGCGTTTCATTTGCATTCTGAATATGATACTATAATCAGTAAATATTATCGCAAATAAAAAGTAAAGGAGTATATTATGGCCACGTATTTCAGTGAACCGTCCCGCACGTTTGGTGAGTATCTGCTCGTTCCCGGATACTCTTCTTCCGAGTGTGTTCCCTCTGCTGTCAGCCTGAAAACCCCCCTGGTAAAATATCGCAAAGGCGAAGAAGAATGCCCCCTTTCTTTGAACATCCCCATGGTGTCCGCCATCATGCAGTCTGTCTCCAATGACACAATGGCGATTGCCCTGGCCAAAGAAGGCGGCGTTTCTTTTATCTACGGCTCTCAGTCCATCGAAGACGAAGCCGCAATGATCGCCCGTGTGAAAGACTACAAAAAAGGATTCATTGTCAGCGACTCCAATGTATGTCCGGACGCAACACTGGCAGACATTCTTGCTTTGAAAGAAAAAACCGGTCACTCCACGGTTGCCGTAACTGACGACGGCACTGCTTGCGGCAAATTGCTCGGCATTGTGGGCAGCCGCGATTATCGTGTATCCCGCATGAGCCCGGACACTCCGGTCAGTTCCTTCATGACTCCTTTCGAAAAACTTGTGGTTGCGGACGAGACCACTACCCTGAAAGTCGCCAATGACATCATCTGGGACAACAAGCTCAATGCTCTTCCCCTGATTGACAAAAATCAGCATTTGAAGTTCATGGTTTTCCGCAAAGACTATGATTCTCACAAAGAAAACGTCAACGAGCTTCTGGATAAAAACAAAAGTTACGTGGTAGGCGCAGGTATCAACACTCGCGATTATGCCGAGCGCGTGCCCGCTCTGGTAGAAGCCGGTGCGGATGTTTTGTGCATCGACTCTTCGGAGGGTTTCACTGAGTGGCAGAGCCGCACCATCGCCTGGATCCGCGAAAAATACGGCGACCGCGTAAAAGTAGGCGCCGGCAACGTGGTTGACCGCGACGGCTTCCGTTTCCTCGCAGAAGCTGGTGCAGATTTTGTGAAGATCGGCATTGGCGGCGGTTCGATCTGCATCACCCGCGAAACCAAAGGCATTGGCCGCGGACAAGCTACGGCGGTCATTGAAGTGGCCCGCGCGCGGGACGAATACTTCAAGGAAACCGGAATTTATGTTCCCATCTGCTCTGACGGCGGCATCGTTCATGATTATCACATCACGCTTGCTCTTGCCATGGGCGCCGACTTTGTAATGCTGGGCCGCTACTTCTCTCGGTTTGATGAGAGCCCCACAAACAAACTGCGCATCAACGGCAATTACGTGAAGGAATACTGGGGCGAAGGTTCCAACCGCGCCCGCAACTGGCAGCGTTATGATCTGGGCGGCGCTCAAAAGCTGAGCTTCGAAGAAGGCGTTGACAGCTATGTGCCTTACGCCGGTGCCCTGAAAGACGGCGTTTCCGTCACATTGGCCAAAGTGCGCAGCACCATGTGCAACTGCGGTGCTTTGACCATTCCGGAGCTTCAGGAAAAAGCGCGTCTTACCGTTGTATCTTCCACCAGCATTGTGGAAGGCGGCGCCCATGACGTCATGCTGAAAAACAAAGCGACCATCACAGAATAAGAAATCTGACAGCCCGCTGTGCCTCGGCCCGGCGGGCTTTTTCCATTGAAAAAGGGCGAAAGCAATCCGCTTTCGCCCTTCTGTTGATCAATTGTTTTTTTCCTCTTTTAAACCAGCAAAAAAATCCAGAATTTTCGGGTGTTCCAACGCAAACGTTTTTCCGGAAAGATAGGACAAGCACTCGCTCTCACCCAAATCTTTAAAGGTCATCTGCACTGCGCAAAGCAGCTGCGTTTTCACCTTCATTTTCTCATTGAAGCGTCTGTTTCCGTACTTAATATCTCCCAGCACAGGAGCTCCCAGAAATGCCAGATGCGCCCGGATCTGGTGTGTGCGGCCAGTCACAAGGCCAATTCTGCACAATGCAAAAGGACCTTGTGTATCAAGCACACGCACCTCGGTTATAATTTGTTTGTAACCTTCTGCCTCCTGCGCACGCACCTGTACTTTATTTTTGCGCTCATCGTGCCGCAACCACGCGACATGGCGCCCCTTCGGCGGGACCCCCACAGTGATACACAAATATTCTTTGTGTACAAGGTCTTCCCGAATCAGTGCATTCATGCAGCGCAGCGCCGGATAGTTTTTTGCCGCAATCACAAGTCCTTCGGTTCCACGGTCCAGACGATTGCACACCGCAGGCGCAAAAGAAGCTTCTTTTTCCGGTTCGTATTCTCCCCGCTCCACTAAATACTGCTGGACCAAATCCACCAGGCTTTCATCCCCGGTCCTGTCGGAATGACAGAGCAAATGCGCCGGCTTGTAAAGCGCGAGGAGGTTCTCATCTTCATAAACAACATGCAGCGGTGTTTTTTTCTTTGGCGGTTGCTGTCGCTTGGACGGGGCTTGAAAGAACTCATCGTTCACATAGAGTTCAATTACATCGCCTTCCCGCAAGCGCGTGTCCGGCGCCGCTTTTTTTCCGTTGACCTTGATTCGCTTGTTGCGAAAACTTTTATAAAGCAACGAAGTGGGAAGGTTGTGCGTCACACTTTGCACAAAACGCGACAAGCGCACATCCTGCTCGTTTTTTCCCGCAATAAACTGCTTCACCCGGCTTCTCCCTTTCAAAAGGCATCTTTTTCCTGTATAATAATAAAGTTGTAAAGATATTCTGTCAACTGTATGCCGACAACTTTTTTTATGAATTTCATCTTTACTTTTACAACTTTTAGTAGTAGTATGGAAAGGGAAATTTTATGGGTGAGCACGATCATCATCGTCAGCGTGTTTTTAATCGCGTTTTGAATGAAGGACTTCAGGGATTTGAAGAGCACAATGCACTGGAACTTCTTCTGTTCTTTGCTTATCGCCGCGGAGATACCAACGAACTCGCCCATCGATTGATCCGGGAATTCGGAAGTTTCTCCCGTGTTTTGGACGCATCCGTGGAGGATCTGCAGAGGGTGCCCGGCGTAGGGCCTACCTGCGCAGTGGTCATCAAAAGCATTCCGCAGCTTTGCGCCTATTATTTGAACAACAAGGTAAATGACCGGGTTCCGTTGAATTGCGTGGAGGTTGCCGCAGACTTCTTCCGTCCACAGTTCTTTGGCAAGACAGTGGAAGAATTCCGCATCGCCGTCGTGGATGACCGCCGTGCACTTTTGCGCAGCTGTTTTTTATCAGAGGGCACAGCCAATGCCGCATCTGTCAACATTTCCCGCATTCTCTCGGAAGCATTCAAATGCGGCGGCACAGGTGTTCTGCTCGCGCATAATCATCCGCGCGGTGTTGCGCTCCCTTCCAACCAGGACATTTTGATGACACAGGAAGTTCAAAAAGCGCTGCACATGGTGCAAATCGAGCTGATTGACCATTTGATTTTCACCGAAGACGATTACTATTCTTTCAACGCATCCGGAATTTTGACGATTGATTATCATTGCTAAAGGAATTTGTGTATGGATACATTTAAACTGGTTTCCAACTATCGCCCCACCGGCGACCAGCCGCAGGCCATCTCCAAACTGGTGGCAGGGCTTCGGGCTGGTTATTCCGGCCAAACACTGCTGGGCGTTACCGGCTCCGGCAAAACATTTACCATGGCCAATATCATTGCGCAGATGAACCGTCCTACGCTGGTGCTGGCGCACAATAAAACTCTGGCGGCGCAACTGTGCACGGAATTCAAAGAGTTTTTCCCCGAAAACGCCGTGGAATATTTTGTATCTTATTACGACTACTACCAGCCCGAAGCTTACATTCCGTCGACGGACACTTACATTGAAAAGGACAGTGCCATCAACGAAGAGATCGACCGGCTTCGCCATTCTGCCACTGCCGCCCTGTCCGAACGCCGCGACGTAATCATCGTAGCCAGCGTTTCCTGCATTTACTCCCTGGGCGACCCCATTGACTACCGCAGCATGGTCATCAGTGTGCGCCAGGGAATGCAAATGTCCCGGGAAGAATTGATGGCACGCCTGGTGCAGCTGCAGTACGAACGCAACGATTTGAATTTTGTCCGCAACAAATTCCGTGTGCGTGGAGATATTGTGGAAATCAACCTTGCCTATGCCAGCGATGTAGCCATCCGAATTGAGTTTTTCGGGGACGAAGTAGACCGCATCAGCGAAGTGAATCCCCTGACCGGAGAACGAAAAGCCGTGATTCGTCATGTGGCGATTTTCCCGGCCAGCCACTACATCGTCTCCAATGAAAAAAAAGCGGAAGGTCTGCGGCGTATTCGTCTGGAAATGGACGAACAAGTGGAAAAATTCCGCCAGGAAGGAAAACTGATTGAGGCACAGCGCATTGCGCAGCGTACCAATTACGACATTGAAATGCTGCAGGAAGTCGGCACCTGTAAGGGTGTCGAAAACTATTCTGCTGTTCTTGCGGGAAGAGCGCCCGGCTCCACCCCCACAACACTGCTGGATTATTTCCCGGATGATTTTCTTCTTTTCATTGATGAAAGTCACGTGATGCTTCCGCAGCTGCGCGCCATGTATGGCGGCGATTACGCCCGTAAAAAGAGCCTGGTGGACTACGGATTCCGTCTTCCGTCGGCCTTTGACAACCGCCCCTTGAAGTTTGAAGAGTTTGAATCCAAATTGAATCAGACTATTTTTGTTTCCGCCACCCCTGCCGAATACGAGCGCGCACACTCCGGGCAGATCGTGGAACAAGTGATCCGCCCCACCGGCCTGCTGGATCCCAAAGTGATTGTAAAACCCGTGGAAGGGCAAATCGAAGACCTTCTCAGCGAAATCAACCTTCGCACATCGCGCGGAGAACGGGTGCTGGTGACCACACTGACTAAAAAAATGGCGGAAGATTTGACGGATTACCTGTCGGAACACGGCGTCAAAGTCAAATATATGCATCACGAAGTGGACACATTTGAACGTGTGGAACTGATGCGGGACCTTCGCAAAGGCACTATTGATGTGATTGTTGGCATCAACCTGCTGCGCGAGGGGTTGGACCTTCCGGAAGTTTCTCTGGTGGCCATCCTGGATGCGGATAAAGAGGGTTTTCTTCGTTCAGAAACCAGCCTGATCCAAACCATTGGGCGCGCTGCCCGCAACGCAGATGGCGTGGTGATTATGTATGCGGACAGCGTCACGCCGTCTATGGAACGCGCCATCATGGAGACCGAACGGCGCCGCGGCATTCAGGATGCCTATAACCAGGAGCACGGAATCACCCCTAAAACCATTGTCAAGGAACTGCACGACAACGGTGTTCTGGAAATCAGCCGCAAAGACGACGGAGATTCCAAGTCCACAAAGCGCATGAGCCGTGCAGAGTGCCAGCAGAAGATCGAACAACTGACACGTGAAATGAAAGAAGCCGCTAAAATTTTGGAATTTGAACACGCAGCATTCCTGCGGGACCGCATTGAAAAACTGCGCCGGCAGATGGAAAAAAAGACGAAGCTGTGAGTTTCAGAGAGGATGGACCTATTTGAGCACAGATAAAATTGTAATTAAAGGTGCCCGGGAGCACAACCTGAAAAACATCGACGTAACGCTTCCCCGGGACAAGCTGATTGTAATGACCGGACTTTCCGGTTCCGGAAAGTCCAGTCTTGCATTCGACACGATTTACGCGGACGGGCAGCGCCGCTACATGGAAAGTCTGTCCAGCTACGCGCGTCAATTTCTGGGGCAGATGGAAAAACCGGACGTGGATGACATTCAAGGTCTCTCCCCTGCTATTTCCATTGACCAGAAAACCACTTCCCGCAATCCCCGCTCCACAGTGGGCACCGTGACGGAGATTTACGACTATCTTCGTCTTTTGTATGCGCGCATCGGTATCCCCCACTGTCCGGTATGCGGCCGTCCGATCACACAGCAAACAGTCGACCAAATGGTGGACGAAATTTTAAAACTGCCGCAGGGGACTCGCTTCCAGGTGCTTGCTCCGGTGGTGCGCGGCCGCAAGGGCACGCAACAAAAAGAGTTTGAAGCTGCACGTCGGGGCGGCTTTGCACGTGTGCGCGTGGACGGTAATCTCTATGATTTGGACGAAGAAATCTCTCTGGAGAAGAACAAAAAGCACACAGTCGAAGTTGTGGTAGACCGCCTGGTGTTAAACGGAGACATCCATACCCGTTTGGCGGATTCTCTGGAAACAGCACTGGGGCTGACCGGAGGGCTGGTCTCCATCGATGTGATCGGCGGCGAGGAAATGATGTTCAGCCAGAGCTATGCCTGCCCGGACCATGGCATCTCCATCGACGAATTGTCGCCGCGTATGTTTTCTTTCAACAATCCCTTTGGCGCATGCGAGACCTGCACAGGGCTGGGCACGTTCATGAAAGTGGACCCCGCACTGATCCTTCCCAACAAAAAGCTTTCCATTCGTGAGGGTGGCATCAAAGCAAGCGGCTGGTACTATGCGGAAGGCTCTGTCAGTGAGATGTACTACATCGCCTTGGGCAAAAAGTACGGCTTCACGCTGGATACGCCCATTTGTGAAATGAGCGAAGAGGCGGTACAGGCCCTGCTTTATGGAACGAACGGAGAAAAGCTGGAAATGACACGGGAAACGGACCGCGGGTCCGGGCGCTATGTCAATGATTTCGAGGGAATTGTCAACAATCTGGAACGCCGTTTCCGCGAAACCAATTCCCAGTGGATGAAAGAAGAAATCCAGGGCTTTATGACAGGGATGGAATGTCCTTCCTGCCACGGAGACCGCCTGAAACCTACCAGTCTGGCCGTAACGGTCGGCGGCGTAAACATCAGTCAGTTCACGCAAATGAGCGTTCGCCAGGAGCTGGAATTTCTGGATCAGCTTCAGCTGAACGACCGGGAACATATGATTGCTGACGGCATCCTGAAAGAGGTGCGGGAACGGCTTCGTTTCCTGCAGAATGTGGGATTGGATTATTTGACTCTAGCTCGCAGCGCCGCCACATTGTCCGGTGGTGAAAGTCAGCGTATCCGCCTCGCAACCCAAATCGGAAGCGCCTTGACCGGCGTTTTGTATGTGCTGGATGAGCCCAGCATCGGGCTTCATCAGCGCGACAACTCCAAATTGATCGCTACACTGAAGCGGCTGCGCGACTTGGGCAACACCCTGGTAGTGGTAGAGCACGACGAAGAAACTATGCGCGAGGCCGATTGGATCGTGGATATCGGACCGGGAGCCGGGGTCCACGGCGGCGAACTGGTGGCAGAAGGTACCGTCGAGGACATCTGCAAAGTGGAGCGCAGCATCACCGGACAGTATCTTTCCGGCCGCAAAAAGATCTCTGTTCCGGAAAAGCGCCGCACATTCAACGGCCATTATCTGGAGATCATTGGTGCGACCCAGAACAATTTGAAAAACGTCTCGGTCAAGATTCCTCTGGGTGTTATGACCTGCGTCACGGGTATCTCCGGTTCCGGAAAATCCAGTCTGATCAACGAAATCCTTTACAAACGACTTTCTGCGGATTTGAACGGAGCGCGCATCAAACCCGGTGCTCACAAAGACATGAAAGGATTGGAATGGGTCGATAAGGTGATCGGCATTGATCAATCCCCCATCGGGCGGACGCCTCGCTCCAACCCTGCCACTTATACGGGTGTATTTTCGGATATCCGCAATGTTTTTGCTCAAACACAGGATGCCAAAATGCGCGGATATAATCCGGGGCGCTTCAGTTTCAATGTGAAAGGCGGTCGCTGCGAAGCGTGCGAAGGCGATGGCATTTTGAAAATCGAAATGCATTTCCTGCCGGATATTTATGTTCCCTGCGAGGTCTGCAAAGGCGCTCGGTATAACCGTGAAACCTTGGAGGTAAAGTACAAGGGAAAGACAATCGCAGATGTGTTGGACATGACCGTGGAAGAAGCCTGCACCTTTTTTGAAAACATCCCGCGCATTCATCGAAAAATCCAAACACTGGTGGATGTGGGACTTGGCTATATCAAAATGGGACAAAGCGCCACGACTTTGTCCGGCGGTGAGGCACAGCGTGTAAAGCTTGCGCTGGAACTTGCCAAGCGGGAAACAGGTCAAACCGTCTATATTCTGGATGAGCCCACCACCGGCCTTCATGTTGCGGACGTGCACAAGCTTGTAAAAGTTCTCGACAAGCTGGTGGATGCCGGAAACACCGTAATCATCATTGAACACAATCTGGACATCATTAAACGTGCAGACCATATCATTGACCTTGGGCCGGAAGGCGGGTCTGCCGGCGGTGAAATCGTGGCCCAGGGAACACCCGAAGAGGTGGCGCAGAATCCCGCGTCGTTTACCGGGCAGTATCTGAAACCCCTTCTCAAACGGTAAAAAAATGTTCTGAAAAGCGTCGGAAATCTTCCCGGCGCTTTTCTTTTTTCTGAAAAAACAGCGATTTATCCATTTTTTGAAGAAATTAAACTTCAATTTTTTACTTGCGATTTTCCACGGTTTGATTATAATGAAAGTTTGGAATTATTAATGTATGGGAGTACTTTCTATGTCGTATCATTATCTTTTGGACATTGCGCTGATTTTGATCAGCACAAAAATCTTTGGACTGCTCACCAGCAGAATCCAGCTTCCTCAAGTGGTTGGCGCTTTGATTGCCGGCCTTCTGCTGGGACCCGCATGTCTTGGCTGGCTTCAGGCGACTGATTTTTTGTCGCAGCTTTCGGAACTCGGCGTCATCGTCATCATGTTCACCGCCGGCATCGGCACCGATCTGAAGGAGTTAAAACAAACCGGAAAAGCGGGACTTCTGGTCGCGCTCTGCGGTGTGCTTGTTCCTTTGGGTGTGGGTGCCGCTTTAATGGCCGTGTTCAATCGCGGAGAATTTGCCTACCCCGGCGACACGATGCTGCAGAACCTTTTCATGGGTACCATCTTAACTGCTACTTCGGTCAGCATCACGGTGGAAACTTTGAAAGAAATGGGCAAACTGTCCACCAAAGTCGGCAATACCATCCTGGCTGCAGCGTTGATTGATGATATTCTGGGCCTGATCTGCCTGACTCTGGTCACCAGCCTGGCGGGCTCGGAAGTAAGCATCTGGATCGTGCTGCTCAAAATCGTTGCCTTCTTTCTCTTTGCGGGCGTCGCCGGTGTTCTGGCGGTCAAAGCACTCAATTGGTATGAGAAACGGGTTCACGATCGAAATCTTCACCGCTTTCCCATTCTTGCCTTTGTATTGTGCCTGTTGATGGCCTACCTGGCCGAAGAGCTTTTTGGCGTCGCAGATATCATCGGTGCTTTTGCTGCCGGACTGGTCGTTGCCAACACCTCTAAAGCGCACTACATTGAAAGCAAATTTTCTCCCCTTTCCTACCTGCTCCTGACTCCGATTTTCTTTGCGAGCATCGGCATCAAGGTAGAGGTTCCTCAGATGGATACCATGATCGTCCTCTTCACCGTCTTACTGGTGATTGTGGCTGTTATCACCAAGCTTGTGGGCTGCGGACTTGGCGCCAAAATTTGCGGAATGCCCACCCGCCAGTGTGTACAAATTGGATGCGGCATGGTTTGCCGCGGTGAGGTTGCTTTGATCGTTGCCGATAAAGGCATGGCATTGAATTTGCTGAATCCGGTCTTTTCTGGTCCTATCGTAATCATGATCGTGTTCTGTACCATTTTGACCCCCGTGCTGTTAAAAGTCGTGTTCAAAGGGGAGAACCGTTACGAAGGCCTGGAGCAGAGCGACCTGGTGGATACTTACGAACTCAAAGAGCAGTTCGACATTGTTACCGACCGGTTGCTGGATGAGGAAGAACGCCGCCACGAAAAACAAAAACATTGATTCAAATCGAGGAAGAGGACATTTTTGTCCTCTTCCTTTCTATAAAAGGAGTGTTTTACATCATGCTGGAACGAATCACCGCCATTCGCTCACAGGATCAGCTTCCCGACGAACAATGGGTTGCTGGAGCTTTGGAATATCGCACTTCCCACGGCTCTGTCAGCCTGCCTCTGCTTTTTGCTCTTTCTGATCGACATATTCCGGAGGTGGATGCAGTCGGAACTCTGCACAGCATTAAACTGAAAGAATTGGAAGACGGGAAATGGTGTGCAGAAATCGGGATAGAGGAAAGCCGGGAAAAAATCACGCTTCCTCTGGAGCGGGAGGCCGTCTGGGACCTTTTGCGGCAGCATCAAATTAAAGGAATCGATTTTGAAGATTAAACGATAAAAAATAATATTTTTTTGCAATATTCTCTTGACATTCAAGCGCTGGTTTGATATTATAATAAGGCACTCGGAAATAACGCTTCCGAATGCGGTCCCGTGGGGGTGTAGCTCACTTGGGAGCCCGGTTGAAGCGGTTACACACCCCTCAGAAAAATTGAATAAGAAATACTCAGCACACCCTTTTATTTGGGGGTATAGCTCAGCTGGGAGAGCGCTTGAATGGCATTCAAGAGGTCAGCGGTTCGATCCCGCTTATCTCCACCAAACTTTGGTGTGCTGAGTATTCTTAGATAACCTGCTTCATACGAAGCAGGTTTTTTCATGCCTGTTCCCTTTTGGGAGCGGGCTTTTTGTTTTATGCGGCAATCGTCACAATGTCCAGCCCTTCACAGAACTGTGTAAAGTCAATGTTGAAATCAATGTGCAGCTTGTAGTCACGGTATACCTCTACCCGCTTTATCAAACAGCTCACGATCATTTTCTTTGCTTCTATGCTGGCTGTGTCGTACATTTCTGCCCACGAGATGATGTCGTTATATTGCGTATTCAGCGAGGCCATCACCGCTTGTCCTTCGTCATAGGCCGCTTGCGCTGCCTCCAAATTCTCTTGGAGTTCTCTGCATTTCGTTTCGGCTTCGGCAATTAGAGAGTTTAGCAGCTCTTTAGAAAAGCTACTCTCTCCACGGATGGTCTTGATGACTTCGCCTTTCAGTGTTTCGAGGTCTGCGGCAGCTTTGACATACTCGGATCGAACACTGTGGAGCAGGCTTTTCCGCTGCGCCATCTTCTCCCGGTAGCAGGCGCTGACGATCTCGCTTTTGGGAATTGCTTTCATGCGCTCAAAGATTTGGCGCACCAGCTTATCAATGATACCGTCAAGGATATGGGCTGTATAGCCCGTCTGCCCGTCACAGTCGGTTTGTTTGCGGGTTTTGCCGTAGCAGATATACCGCACACGCTTCACCACCCGATTATGGCTGCGGCCTTGTCCACCATTGCCCGGTATTCCGCCGTTGCGCTCCCTTCCTTATAGTCGGAAAAGCTGTTCATTTCCTTCGCCCGGCGGGCGGCCCCTTCATTGATGGGGTAATAGTTGATGGTATGCACCTCCTTCATGCTTCGGGCCATGTTGGCCCGAAGTCTTACCGTTCCTCATGGGAAGGCCTCGCCTTGTCCTTTTGCGGAGCGGGCGGGGCCTCTTGAAACCGTTTGAGCGCGCCGAGAATGGAATGGACGGGCTCGGCCTTTTCGGGATAGGCAAATACCCGGTGTTCCGGCGGTATGTCCTGCGTCCCATGGTAATGCTCCTTAAAGCCCACCGGGTCCGCCGCCACATAGCCGCCGGGAGCGAATACGCCGCCCTCGTTGATACGCATATCCCGTCCGTATGCCTCATAATCGAAGTAGCCTTGAATGTGCTCCGGTATGTCGATGGTCCCCAGTTCGTCGGCGTACAGATGGCCCAGCCCTTCATCATCGGAAATATCCGGGTAAAAACGGTAGAGATCAAGGTTCTGCGTCAGGTTGATTAGGTCCTTCACGCTGCCCGTGTGTTTTCCCAAGACAAGAGCGGCCTCAAAGGTTTCCAATCCGCCCTTGTCCCGTACTTCCAGCAGGGCATGGCCCAGCTCGTTCAGCTCGTCGATGTTCTCGTACTCGTCCAGATAGTCGTACAGTCCCAGCACATCGCTGTCAAAGCTGGTAATAAACACTTCGCTGTACCGCTTTCCGTCTATCCCGATTTTGGCAAGGGCAGCCTGTACCTCCTGTGTGGTCGTGGGAAAATGTACCGTTGTTCCCACTTCAATCCCCATCATGGGGTACAGGGCCGTGTTGGTTATATAGGCTTCAAACATGGGCTCAATCCTCCTTTCCGGCCCTGTCTGCCAGCACTTCATAAATCCCGGCCATGATGTAATCGGCGCAAGGGAGAGCAATCGCATTTCCCAGCGCCTTGTAGCGTTGCAGAGGCCGGATTTCCTCGCCGTCCGCCCCGTACTTTGTCCAGCCCTCCGGCAGCCCCATCAGCCGCTCACTTTCCGTTTCCGTCAAGAAGCGGATACAGCCGCCGTCCGGGTCGCCCTCGTACCAAAAGGCGAAGGGCGTCACGTCGCTGGCTAAAAGAGTGGGAAAAGGGTCAGTTGGTAATCCGAAGCTGTTTCGGAAGGCGGTTTCTTCCTGCCTTTTTGCCGCTCCCCGCATACGGAAGCATTGAAAGGGGTGGATGACTGGTATTTGCCGCCCTGTTTCAAAAGAAGATGTTCGATCTCCTTCGGCGGCGGTCCGCCCGCCCTCTCGGCAAGGCGGAGGAAGTGGGAGCATTGGACGGGGCTTAAATAGTATGTCGGCGGCACGTCTGCCTCTAAAATCCGCCACGATGAAAATTCGCTGCCTTCGCGCCAGCCTTCGGGAGCCTGCCCAATACTGGGCGTCCATGAGCCGCCAGCACACATCAGGCGTTCCCCCTCGCACCATTCCGGCGTTTCCCCATCTTCCAGAAGGAGGCATTGGAACTTCGGTGTCCGAGAAGGCGGATAGGACGGCTCTAAAATCCATCCGGTTATTTGTAGAAAACGCTCCCATGACGTTTTCCCAAACAGCGATAGCTGGATATAGGTTATCAGTGGCATCCCTCATTTCCTGTATGATACGAAACGCCTGATAAAACAGGCTGGATTTTGCCCCGGCAAGGCCGGAGCGGTTGCCGATCAGAGAAAGGTTCTGACAGGGAGAGCCGAAGGTTATCACATGGACAGGCGGAATTTTTCCGCCGTCCACCTTCGTAATGTCCCCCAAGTGCGCCATATCGGGAAAGTGCCTTTTGGTTATGGAGATCGGCGCTTTTTCAATCTCGCTGGCCCACACCGGACGGATACCGCAGCGGGAGGCCGCCAGAGGGAAAACGCCTATCCCGTCAAAAAGGCTCCCCAGCTTAATGTCCGGCATGACCCGGGCCGCCGTGTCCCTTCACGGCAAGAACCCCGTCCAGCGTAGTTGCCGCGATACCCAGCCGCCCGGCAACCGCAATGTCGTTTTTCACATCCTCGTCCACCGCGCCGCCGCAGACGATCAGGGTATGGGAGCGCCGCAGCATATCCCGGCGCATATCAATCCCGGCCTTATGTTCCTCGGGAACGCTGTCATTCAAGAACAGCGGAAGATACAAAAGCGGGCAGATGGGAGAAAAGCCCGCCTCATAGGCAAGGCGGCAGTAGTGGGCCGCCAGCTCCATATCAATATCCGGCTCACCGCTCCATGCGGCGGTCAGATAGGCCAAAGGTCGTTTCATTGGTTCAACCTCCATTTCTTTCTGATTTACGGAAAGCAAGGTTTCGCCCAACCCCTCCGCCCCTTCCCCCCGGGAAGGGGGACGGCTCTGGAGAATTTATATCCCCGTCGCTTGTCCGGGAAAAAGCATAACCGGGAGAAATCCGTCAAGGGTGCCTCTGGCACCGCCTGCGGCGGCGTTGCCCTTGACTGATTTTCCCGGCTATGCTACGGAATAACTGGCGACGGGGAATAATTTATATCTCCAGAGCTTCGGGACGCGGGGCAGCGCCCCGCAATCCTCGGGCCATCTTGACCCGAAGTTTCGGCTTACTTTTCCGGCTCGGTTTTCTTCTCCGGCTTTTCGTGTTCCTTCTGCTGGCCCTTCCAGTCGTCCAGCAGCTTGATGATCTGGTCCTTCATTTCCCTCGGCGTGGTTTCCTTGCCGAAGTATTTGCTCAGTTCCGCACCCGTCAGAATCACTTTGTCTACCTCCTTTTTGTCCTCCATCATAATGCCGTCGATCACATCCCCGTTGAGCAGCTTCTTTTCGTCCAGCTCCCGCATACGCTTTGCCTGCGCCTGCGAAGGCGATGACTGCTGGCTGTCGATGGCGACGGCGATATAGTTCTGGTTCTTCTTGCCAATGTAGGAAAGCTCCACCGCCGTAGTGAAGCCCAGCTTTTTTTCGTCCATCAGCTTCATCAGGTCGGGGACCAGCTCATTCAGCCGGATATACCGCTGCACCTGCTTGACGGCCATCTTGTTCCGCTCGGCCACGATCTCGTTGGAGCGTTTGCCTGCGTCCTTCGGGTCAATCTGGCCCGAAGTTCGGGAGCCCTGGTGCTTGATGGCCTCAAGCTGCATTTTCAGAGCTTTGGCCCGCTCGCTGGGGAGGATTTCTTCGCGCTGGTTCAGATTGTCCTCCACCATCTGCGTGATGGCTTCATCGTCCGTCAGGTTGCGGACGATACAGGGCATATCCGCATATCCGGCAAGCTCGCTGGCCTTCTGGCGGCGGTGGCCGGATACAATCTCATAGCCGCCATCCTCACGGGGACGGACGATAGCGGGCTGGGTAACGCCCTTGTCCTTGACGCTGGACACCATAGCCCGCATTTCTTCATCGTCCCGGACCTCAAAGGGATGGTTCTTGAAGGCGTGGAGCTCGTTCAGCTTGATATATACGATCTGTTCCTCGCCACGGCGGGGAGCCTCCTTCGGCCCCTCGGGTTCCTTCGGAGCGGGAGCGGCCTGCACCGTGGGAGCCGCTTTTTTCTCCGGTTTCTCTTTGGGTGCTTTTTCCGGCTTTTTCTGTGCGGGGGCTTTGGGCTTCGGAGCGGCGGCCTTGTCCTTATCCTCCTTCGGGGAACGGCCCCGGCGCTTCGGCTGCTCGGGCTCTTTGGGCTTTTCCTGTTTTCCCTCGGCCTTTTTCGGAGCCTCCGGCTGCTTTTCCGGTTTCTCCGTTTTTGCCGGGGCAGGCTTTTCCCCGCCGGAAGCTGCCGCCCGTTCCTCGGCTTTCTTTCCTCTCATAATTTCAGCGAAGTCATAGACGGACACCTGCGGGCTCGCTGCCTGCTGTTCCGTCTTTTTTTCGGCCTCCGGGGGAGTAGGCGTTTTCTCCGGCTCGGGCGGAGTTTCCTTGCCCGGCCCGGTATCCGTTACCGGCTGCTCCGGCATTTTCGTGGTTTTATCATCTGCCACAAGCATTTACCTCCTGTTTTTGGGCATGAAAAAAGGGGCTCAACTTTTCAGTCAAGCCCCCGTGGGAAGTTCCTCCTTTCTCCGCCAAGATACAAAAATACCGCCCGTAGTCTCGTTTGGGCGGTACTTTGTGTAAGATTGTCAGTCCATCATTAAGTTTTTTATTATGTTCCCTTTGTACACCGTTGCAAATTTATCTTTTTATCCAACCGCCGTGAGAAGTTTCTTTCTTTGCTTAAATAAAAAATCATCCAGAAGCTTGTTTGGACCGTATAATTGCTTTCACTTCTCGATTTTTATGTATTAATATGTTACAATAAAGAAAAATCTAAAATGCAGGAGGTGGAGTTATGGAGCTACATATTAAGGCATCCCTAAAAAACGCAACTGCCGAAGATCCACAAATTAATAATAACAATAACAACCAAGAGGAAACCACAAGTAATAAGTCTGATGAGTTCCCTTGTCTTTCACTATTTTTACCCATATTGCAGAGTGAGTATGAACAAGAAAGATCACGCACAGACCGCATTGATAACAAAGCGATGGCCCTTTTGACTATCATCATCGCACTTATTACAGTATATGTACCGATTTTTCCATTTGACAAACTCGCTAATTTCTACTTGACGACAACATCCTGTCCTATATTTTTTATTGTATCCGTACTTTTGCTGTGTGCCATAGTAGCCATCGTTCTAGCGATACATAGTGCCAAAATGTTAATAGATATATATAAGCCCAAGGAATTTCAAGCGGTTAATATACAATTATTAAACAACAACGAAAAGCTGAGCAAAAACCCTCCAACCGAATTTTTATTGGAATTGATTGATCACTATCAAGCAATCATCTTAAATAATTCAGAAGTAAACTCTAAAAAGGCAGACCTGTTGAATAAGCAATTCATAAAAGCCATCATTATTTTCGGTCTGCTATCAGTTTCGGCGTCAGGAATATTAATTTGCACTGGTATATAACTGTTTATCAAAATGGAAAGGAGGTGAAAAAATGACTTCACCAGATGATTATAAAAAAACTTCTACAAATAACACGTCATCACTTACAGCTGCGGATAAACTGGCAGCTATGCGTCCGGCATCTCCTCTTCCTGGAAGAACAATCACGCATTCCTTCCATCCCTCGGATACAAGTGGTGGACGACCTGTTATGGAAAATGACCATTCCTTGGACCGGCTAAAAAATAGTGAAGAATAATTGTTTTACGTATTGAAACGCATTCTCCAAGGCTCCTTTACGAGGGGTATGTAACCGATGGACTTAGGAGAGCGCTTGAATGGCATTCAAGAGGTAAGGGGTTCGATCCCCCTCATCTCCACCACAAAACCGCGTAAACATTGTTTACGCGGTTTTTTCTTTATCTGTATTTGAAACGATTTGGTCTGTAATAACTTGCTGGTAATAGTAACCCACCAGCGAAGCTGGTGGTTCTTCAGAAGCGGGCAAAGCCCTAAAATACTAGCCACGCCTAAAGGC
>NZ_JBBMFA010000057.1:0-13165 GCF_040096265.1 Ruthenibacterium intestinale | reverse complement strand
CAGCTATCCGCTTATGAGAACGCGGGAGGACGGGCGCAGAAGTTTTTGAAGCTGACGGAACGCCATGCCGCCTTTACTGACCTCACCCCCGCCATTCTCAACGAGTTTATCAGCAGGATTGAAGTGCATGAGCGCGACCAGAAAAGGGCGAGATACGCAATCCAGCACATCAGCATATATTTCAACTATATCGGCAGATTTGAGAACGAAGTAACGCAGCTTGCAGAGCCGACAGAGCAGGAAATCCGGCAAATGCGGGAAGAAATCGAAGAAGCCAAAAAGGAAAAGAGCCGCGCCTACCACCGGAAGTATTCAAGGGAGTACCGGGCGCGAAACCTTGAAAAGCAGCGGGAGTATGAGCGTATCAAGGCGCGGGAATACCGGGCAAGGAGAAAGGCGCAGACCGCCGCCGCACAGCCCGCACAGTAAAACAGAATAACCGACAACCAAGAGGGATTTTCCGGCTACGGGAAGTCCCTCTTTTGTGCCCGGAGAAAGGAGCTGCCTATGGCAGAACAGACCCCCGACAGTATCATCACGACGCAGAGAAACGGGCAGACTATTGTTGCGGAGTTATTTTTCAATCACAGCAGCACAGAAACATTCCGCGACAAGCTGCTCAAGACGATACTTGCCGACAGTTCGTGTTTATCTGCGTCTGACGGTCAAGAGCCGGAAAAATCGGAAATCTTGCGATAACAGCCGCCCCGACGATACATTCCACGTCCGGGCGGTTTTTATCGTCAAAAACGCCGTTTTCTCCAAGTCAAGAGCCGGAGAAAACACCCGAAAAATGCCCCTATTGCGTAACAGGGGCGCAGAAAGGAGCTTGCATGAGAACAGGGCTTACCAAGCAGGAAAAGACCACCGATATTTGGTTTGACGAGAAAGACCCCCTTATCCATATCCGCACCCACAACACCGCCTTGAAAAAGCGTCTGCTTGCATACAGCCGCCGTTATCCGGCGATCTGCCAGCAGACTGACGCAGACCCGGAAACGGGCTGCATGGAGTTTGACATTGAGAAAGGCCGCTTCTCTTTCCGTCTGACCGCCCCATACAGCGAGGAACGGCGGGAAGCGGCGCGGCGGTATGCCAGAGAGAGCAACGTCGCCGACAGGCTGAAATAGAGTTGAAATGTTCATAGTTTTGTGCTATACTTTTTCTAAAAGCAGAGTAATACTGCGGAATTGATTGGAGGACAACACAATGGTTACATTTATGAGATTAAGATAAAACCGCGAGTTATGTTGCGGTTATCCGTATTGCATAACTCGCTTATTGAAGCAGAGATGTAATTACGGAGGAAAAACAAATGAATAATAATTTATCACGCTTTGCAGACAGCAAGGTTTATTTTCAATGCCCAATTTGCACAAAATCAATGGATATACAAGGCAATAGCCTAATTTGTAGACATGGACATTGCTTTGATATTTCAAGATATGGGTATGTAAATTTGTTGTTAAAATCATCGCCCAAAACCAACTACAGCAAGCGGTCTTTTGACAACCGGCACCAAATTTTGGAGTATGGCATGTATGATGTTGTGTTGGAGAAAATCATACAGTTTATTTCTGATACGCCATCTATAAGAAACATTTTAGATGTTGGTTGCGGCGAGGGTTTCTATGCAAGGCAGATACAGCAAAGAACAGAACGAAACATCTTTGCCTTTGACTTGTCAAGGGAGGCAATACAGATTGCATCAAAAAAAGACAAGCGCAAAGCAGTGAAGTGGTTTGTTACTGACTTATCAAAAATCCCTTTGAAAGACGGAAGTATGGATTGTATTTTAGACATATTTTCGCCTGCACACTACAAAGAATTTCAGCGATTGCTATCTCCTAACGGATATGTTGTGAAAGTAATTCCTACGAAAAATCATTTGAGGGAAATCAGGACTAAAGTGCAAGCACACTTGAAAAATCCAGATTATTCAAATGAGTCTGTCGTTGAATATTTTGAGAAATATCTTAAAACCATTTCAAGAGAAACGGTTTCAGCCACCGTACAGTTGTCATCAGAACAAAGAATGTCGTTTATTGAAATGACGCCGCTTCTCTTTTGCGTTGAAAAAGATTGCGTTGATTGGCGTACTCTCACACATTTGACAATCGAAGCTGATGTTTTAATAGGAATGTATTAAAGGGCGTATTGATATTTAATATTCCCATTTATTGAGCAGAACGGAGTAAACCAAACACCCTAATCAAAAGGACAGCCGAGGAAATCGACTGTCCTTTTTCTATGCCGACAGGTAGAAAGGAGTGACCACCCATGACGAAACCGAGAGAAAAAAAACGCGAGGAATTGCAAGCCGAGATTGAGGACGGGAAGAAGAAAATCCGGCAGCTTGAAAATCGGGAAAAGGTGTTGCGGCAAAAGTTATCCCAAGAGGAACGCCGGACGCGCAGCCACCGGCTGGTCGTCCGAGGCGCAGTCTTTGAGAGCATTGTGCCGGAAGCCAAGACCATGACCGATGAGGAAGCCGCCGCCTTTCTCCGGCTTGCCCTGACGAGCGAGGAAGCGCGGGCTTATCTGAAAAAACGCACCGAGGGCGGGAAAAGCGAATAATCCCTTTGGAACAAAGGGCGCACTTATACACCCTTGCGGGCGTGTGCGCTCTGCCGAGGGCGTATCTCCGCACAGGGAACTTTCCCCGCGCTCCGATATGGCGGCTTTGCCGCAACAAGGGGCTGCACCCCTTGCGCCGCTTACGCGGCTATCCCTGCACACCCACAAAAACAGTACACCCGCCGTTGGCGTCTGTACCATTTTTGCGGGTTTGGTTATCCTATCCGGGAGGTGATACCCATAGCCATTTACCATTGTAACATCGGCATTGTGAGCCGAGGAAAAGGCAAGTCAGCCGTTGCCGCAGCCGCCTATCGAAGCGGCGAGAAAATCACAAACGAGTGGGACGGAATGACCCATGACTACACCCGCAAGCGCGGCGTTGTCCATACGGAAATCCTACTGCCGCCCCATGCCCCGCCCTCTTTCTCTGACCGTTCAACCTTGTGGAACAGCGTGGAGCTTTACGAGAAAGCCGGGAACGCCCAGCTTGCCAGAGAGATTGACGCAGCACTCCCCATAGAATTATCCAGAGAGGAACAGATCCGGCTTGTCCGTGAATACTGTTCCTCTCAATTTGTTTCAAGAGGAATGTGCGTTGATTTTGCCATTCACGACACCGACAGCGGCAACCCCCATTGTCATATCATGCTTACCATGCGCCCCCTTGACGAGCGCGGCGCATGGGCGGCGAAGTCCAAAAAGGAATATGACCTTGACGAGAACGGCGAGCGCATACGCTTACCAAGCGGCAGATACAAGACACACAAAGTTGACCTCACAGGCTGGAACGACAAGGGCAACGCGCTTTTATGGCGCAAGGCATGGGCGGATATTTCAAACGCCTACCTTGAACGCGCCGGACACCCGGAGCGTATCGACTACCGCAGCAACGCCGAGCGCGGCATTGACGAGCTGCCCACCGTCCACATGGGCGTAGCGGCCTGTCAAATGGAGAAGAAAGGCATAGCCACCGAGAAAGGCGAGCTGAACCGGAATATCCGAAAGGCAAACCGCCTTATCCGGGAAATCAGGGCGCAGATTGGAAAGCTCAAAGAATGGATTGGCGAACTGTTCAAGGCGCGGGAAACCGCCCCGGAGCAGCCCCCGCAATCCCCCGGCCTTGCAAATCTGCTGATGAAGTATTTAAGCGTTCAGAGAGAAAAGAGCCGGAAGTATTCGCAGAGTTGGCAAAGGCAGCACGCCGCCGATGAACTGAAAACCGTTGCAAAGGCGGTCAACTATCTTTCCGAGCATGGTATTTCTACCCTTGCGGAGCTGGACGCTGCCCTTTCCTCTGTCAGCGACCAAGCCGACGCTATCCGGGAGGGCATGAAAACCGCCGAGAAGCGCATGAAAGAATTGCAGAAATTGATTGAATACGGGAAGAACTACACCGAGTACAAGCCCATTCACGACGAGCTGAAAAAGCTGAAAAATGGCTGGACGAGCAAGCGTGACAAGTACGAGGAAGCCCACCGCGCCGAGCTTACGCTATGGAACGCAGCGAGCCGCTATCTCCATGCAAATCTGCCGAAAGGGACAAAGACCTTGCCTATCTCTGAATGGGAAAAAGAGTACGCCACTCTCAGCGGGCAGAGAACAGCGGAATATACCAAGCTGAAAGAAACCCGCGCCGAGGTTGCCGAGCTGCACAATATCCGCAAGTGCGTTGATATTGCACTGAAAGCCGACCAGCCGGAGCAGACCCGCGCCAAGCGTCACGAACAGGAGCGATAAGGGAAAGGACGGGCAAGCTATTTTGCTTGTCCGCCCTATGTACTGTTCGATTTCAGAATTTATCGAGACATTTCTTCTGTTCTGCGTCCGATATACTTCTTATGACATTCAAGCTGGTGTTGTAATCTTTCTGCCAACTGAAAACATTCAGATTTTTCGCAAAGTTCAATTCCAAATTGCAGTAAACGAATGTCTGTTGCTAACGGAAGTTCGTCAGAATTATCAACTGCCCACCACGGAAATACCTTGCTACTTTTTTCACTTTCCGCAATCAAAAACATATATCCAATAAATTCGCCACTCCTACGGACAAAAATATATTGTGGCAAAGTATGACCTTTAGACTTCTCCATTTCATTTTTCATACAAGAAATACTACCATAAGCCGGAGTAAATCCAAGCCCATTGAGTTGACGAAGGGCTTTGTCTTTTTCATGTTCTGATAAATCATGATAATTGATAATTTCGTCTGACACTTTACCTACCGCCTTATTCGCAATCTTATATTTTTATTATACGCAATAGCTATGAACAATTCAACCACAGAAAGCGAGGTATCAACCATGTACTACACCCAAGAACAGATAGACCGGGCAAACCAAGCCGACCTTGTTTCTTTCCTGCAATCACAGGGCGAGCAACTTACCCGCGCCGGGAATGAATACCGCTGGAAACGGCACGACAGCTTGACCGTCCGGGGAAACAAATGGTACAGGCACAGCCAGAGCAAGGGCGGCGGCCCCGTTGATTTTATCATGGAGTTTTTCGGCAAGAGCTTTACCGAAGCCGTGGAACTTCTCACAGGAGAAAAGGGAGCCGCACCACCGCCGGACAAACCTTGCCCCGCGTCCCTCTCTGACTTCCGGCTACCGCCCCCAAACAACGACAACAGAATAGCGAGGAACTACCTCACAGCAGCCCGCCGCATTGATGAAGATGTGACGGGCTTTTTCTTTGCCCGCGGCGATATTTACGAGGACACAGCCCACCACAACGCCGTATTTGTGGGGCGGGACGAGGACGGAATACCGCGCTACGCCCACAGCAAGGGAACGGCGGGAAACTTCCGGCTTGATGTGAAAGGCAGCGACAAAGCCTTTAATTTCTGCTACCGGGGCGAGGGTGACAGGCTTTTTGTCTTTGAAGCCCCCGTTGACCTGCTCTCTTTCCTCTGCCTGTTCAAAAAGGCATGGCAGAAGCAGAGCTATTTGTCATTGGGCGGCGTGGGAGAAAAAGCCCTGTTGCGTTTCCTCTCTGACCGTCCGAACATCAAGACCGTCTACCTCTGCCTTGACAGCGACCAAGCGGGAAACGACGCTTGCAGCCGCCTTGCGGAGCTTGTGCCGGAGGGCTTGACCGTCCACCGCCTTGTGCCGCTTTACAAGGACTGGAACGAGGTATTGCAGCACCGGGCAGAAATCACAGACGGGAAGTATATCCGGGAAGCGGTTTACGGCTTGAAAGAGCCGCCGCAGGAAGAAACCGTCGAGATTATCCGCATGAGCGAGGTTGACACGCAGACCGTTGAATGGCTATGGGAGCCGTATATCCCTTTCGGGAAAGTAACCATTGTGCAAGGCAACCCCGGCGAGGGCAAGACCACCTTTGCCCTACGCCTTGCCGCCGCCTGTACCACCGGGGGAACGCTGCCGGGAATGAAGCCCTTGCTGCCATTCCATGTGATTTACCAGACCGCCGAGGACGGGCTGGGCGATACCGTCAAGCCCCGCTTGATAGAAGCCGAAGCCGACCTTGACCGCGTGCTTGTGATTGATGAAGCCAAGCGGGAGCTTACCCTCTCCGACGAGCGCATAGAAAAGGCAATCACGCAGAACGGGGCGCGGCTGATTATCCTTGACCCCATACAGGCGTACATGGGCGAAAAGACCGACATGAACAGGGCAAATGAAGTGCGCCCCATGTTCCGCCGCCTTGCCGATGTTGCCGAGCGTACCGGGTGCGCTGTTATCCTTATCGGACACCTGAACAAAGCTGCCGGAGGGCAGAGCGCATACCGGGGCTTAGGTTCTATCGACTTCCGCGCCGCAGCAAGGAGCGTCCTGCTGATCGGGCGCGTGAAGCGGGAGCCGAATGTGCGTGTTATCGTCCATGACAAATCTTCCCTTGCGCCGGAGGGCAAGCCCGTTGCCTTTTGCCTTGACCCGGAAACAGGCTTTTCATGGATAGGCGAATACGACATAACCGCCGACGAGCTGCTATCCGGCGCGGGCGGGAACACCGCCACCAAGACCGAGCAAGCCGAGAAGCTGATACTTGACCTGCTTGCAGACGGGAAAGAACTTGCCAGCGAGGACATTGTAAAGGCCGCAGCCGAAGCCGGAATATCCGAGAGGACGGTACAGAACGCCAAGCGCAACATGGGCGGTATTTTAGGCGCAAGGCGTGTCGGCGGTCAATGGTATAACTTCATCAAGAAGAAGCAGCCGCCCGAACCCGCAATCTGAAAGTGCAAAACGCAGACCCTTTGCACTTTGCACTTTCGCACTTTCACAAGAATTTGCGTCAATAACTCAAAAAAGCACTTGACAAAACGCTTCATGGGGCACCCATGAGGACATCGCACCCTACATCGACCCGGTGTTCCAGAACAATGTGATTCTGACTAAAACCGAGAGCCTGACCATGAACAGCCGCCCCAAGGACCCCAAGACCGCCAGAAACAAAAATGTGCTGGTGATCGGTGGCTCCGGTTCCGGCAAGACCCGCTTCTGGCTGAAACCGAACCTGATGCAGATGCACAGCTCCTATGTGGTGACAGACCCAAAAGGCACCATCCTGGTGGAGTGCGGCAAAATGCTTCAGCGCGGCACACCCAAGCTGGGCAAGGACGGCAAGCCCATGAAGGATAAGCACGGCAAGGACATCTATGAGCCTTATCGGATCAAAGTCCTCAATACCATCAACTTCAAGAAGTCCATGCACTATAATCCCTTTGCCTACATCCACTCCGAAAAGGACATCTTGAAACTGGTCACGACGCTGATCGCCAACACCAAGGGCGAGGGCAAGGCCGGGGACGATTTTTGGGTTAAGGCCGAGACGCTTTTGTATCGTCAAATTGATGTAGCACGTCTTTGGCATTGTTCCAGAAGTGCTGTTGCACAAAGATTTAAAAAAATAAAAAAATTTTTGAATAACACTTAACAAATGAAGCGTATCAGTGCCTACCCATTGAGGGAAGAACATTCTCCCAATGTGGAGCTTGACAATTTCATAGACGGCATTTCCGGTACATAACCTATGTACGAGCGAATCAGGCACGCCGCGAAGATGGACAGCCCCAGGAGGTGATGAATAGGACTGTTCCGAGCGATCCACGTCAGCCTGATACCCGAAAGTGGCATTTCAGGGCGCGATGACTGCATAGGGGTTAAAGATACTTCCTCACGGCCTCCTAAAGACTTGGGGGGAACTCTGCGGCGCACGAGTAAAACGACGCTGTGGAGTTATGACAGCCGCGCCAGCGGAGACCGGAATGTCCCCATCGCCAGGGGTGCGTGGCAAATGTGGCGAGTAAATTTTTCAAAGTCAGATACCATGCGCTGGCAGCTTCGGTTGCCAGCGCATTCATGTGATTTTGAAAGCAACAACCACATCTTTGACAGAAAGGGGGACCACCTATGGAAAAATTGATTTCGCGGAAAGAGGCTGCCAAATTACTGGGGATTAGCATTGCCACTTTGGATGCAGCTCGAAACAGTGGGCTAATTTCCTATGTTCAGTATGTGCAAAATGGTTGCGTGTACTTTACAGATGCTGGCCTTCAGGAGTATATCGCAAAATGCACCCATCGTGCAAAGCCAGTGGAAAAAAGCGCTACATACCGCAAGCTGCGAAGTGTCCGAGCTTGAGCTGTTCCGTATCCTTGCTGGAACCTAATATGTCTGATAAAACAAAGGTACAGCGCTGGACATTATTCTTAGGAGGTGACGGAATTGGCAAAAAGAAAAAGGGCAATTCCTCAATATGGTACGGTCGTGCTTAACGGCATTGAATATTATAGAACCAGAGTCGAAGATTCGGATGGAAACAGAGTGGCGCTTTATGCAAAGACGCCCGAAAAGCTTTATGACAAGGAACTGGAGGCGTTAGAGCAGATTGACAGTACTACGTTTCGTCGAAGATCGCCTACGGTTGCTGAGTACTGTGAGAAGTGGCTGCTGATGCAGTCCGTCCATGTTCGGGCCACCACCTTGACAGATTATACCTCTAAGGTGCGGCGGCACATTATTGGAGGGCTGGGAGACAAGAGAATGGCTGATGTAGTGAGGGACAGCCCTTGTCATATTCGCAGTTCAAACGTGTCTGGCAGTACATCGTTGTTCGGTCTACCAAGGAGCGTACCTATTATAAGTATGTGAACGGACAGAGCATCAAGTACACTGTTCAGCCGAGTCTGGGAGGACATCAGAAAAACAATCCCAACATTGTGTATAGCCTGGACTTCGATGTGACACCGCACCTGCTGCGGCATACCTACATCACCAATCTTCTGTATGCAGGTGTTGACCCCAAGACGGTCCAGTACCTTGCCGGACATGAGAACAGCAAGACAACTATGGACATCTATGCAAGAGTAAAGTATAATAAACCAGAACAGCTATTCGATGTAGTAAATTCTGCATTTCATCAAGCTGTCCCCTCGTAAAAGTGGCCTGTTTTTTGGTTAAGGAATAGGACAACCGAGGGGCCGAGGCTCAAAAAAGCCCGGAATATCAAGGAAAATCATCGCTCAGACGATTGAAGTACGGCCTCAAAGCCGCCCGTCGCGCTCCTCAGTTCAGCAAGCGCTAATCTCACTTACCCAAGAGATAATTTCCACTGCTTCTCAGTACGTCTTTGGACGCTGTTTTGCAGAAAATTGGGTGGTTTTGGAGTTGTGAGAGTTCCTCAGAAGTGTTCCGTTTTGCTTCGTAAGGAGCAAGCAAGGAGCACACAAGGAACAAGAATCGCAAGCGAAAACAAAAGCCTTATGAAGCAGGAGATCGTTCCGCAAGGAGCGTATCTCCTGCTTTTTTGTGCTGCACGGCTTTTCCTTCTTCCTTTTAGATCTTGTTGATTGCCTCCACCAGTGTTTCAATATCCAGGTGGGTGTAGACACGTTCGGTGAGCGTCATGGCACCGGAGTGCCCCACAATCTTTTTGATCATGGTTTGGTCTACATGGGCCTCTGTCAGCATGGAGATGCAGGTGTGCCGGGTACAGTGTGGCGTCTGGTCATATCCAAGCTGCTCCATCAGGGGTGTGAAGTAACTGTCGTAGTAGTTCCTGTAATCAAAGTGCTTTTGATCCGGCGTGTGGAGCAGATATTCACACTGAGAACCTTCGTACCACGCTTTGTAGAATGGCAGCACCTTGTCGGCAATGGGAACTTTCCGCAGGCCGTTTTCGGTTTTGCTGGCGATCACATCAAAGTACTGTTCTTCCAGATGTACATTTTCCTTCTTCAAATCGAGGAACTCCGAGATGCGGCAACCGTTGTAGATCAGCATCAGCACGATCTGATAGTACGGGTCCTCTGCAAGCTCCCATAGGCGGGCAATCTGCTCCTTTGTGAACTTGTTCCGGTCACGTTTGTTTGGATTCTTATCCTTGTACCGGCTCAAATCCACAAACTCGGAGTAATCCTTGTTGCAGATATCGTTTTTCATGGCGTAGGCATACAGCTGGTTGAACAGCCCCTTGAGTTTTTTCAGAGTGGGGTAATTCTTCTCACAGGTGTCCACCACAAATTGAAGGTCCATCAGCCGAATGTCCCGAAACACCTTGTTGTAAAGTGTTCCGCACACCCGATAGGACGCCTCGTAGCCTTTTACGTTTGACTTGGAGATGGTGGGGAACTTCTCCTTTGACCAGCGTTCATAGACCTCCTGGAAGGTGGCTTTGGATGCCTTGATGTCAAAGGGATTGTTGTTGTACTCCGCCAGCATTTGCAGCCCCTCTGCTCTGGTTGCCGCATAGCCGATGGTGATTTGTTCCTGAACAGACTTTCCTGTTTCAGGGTTGACGTGCCACCCTACTGTTTTCCTCACTGCATAGGGCCTTCTTCGCTTTCCGGACATTTTCTTGACGCTTCCATATCCGTTGGGTAATCTCAAAAAATCTCAAACTTCCTTTCTCCCAGCGTTTGAATTAAATTTGATAAAGGGTATGCAACACCCTCTGTTACTCCTGGTCGTCGTTTTCCTCGGCGGCCTTTTTCATTTTCTCCAGCATCTGCCGATCCAGTTCGTTGCGCCGCTGAATGCGCTCCAAATCGGAAAGAACTTCCACTTCCCTATCCTGCAACTTGGCGTCTGCGTAGTAAGCCAGTTCCTTTTCAATCCAGCGGTCAAAGGATTCCTGATCGGTCCAATAGGTTTCCAGCTTTTCACGCTCGTCCCGGAACTCTTCCAAAATCAGACACAGGGAATCGTTCATCTCTGCCGACCGGTCATTTCCCTTAAATTTCAGGGAGCAGGACCATTCTTCGCTGTGGGGCGGGCGCTGGACATCGATCTCGAACCGGATACCGGCCTTCTTGTTTAATTGGTACAGAACCGCAATCACATCAGACAGGCTGTCCAACTGGATTTCAGGTTTCTGGTAGCCAATCAGGTCTGCCGGAGATATGTTTAAGATTTTGGCGATAGCATTGATCATCGCTATAGATGGCTCAATTTCACCGCTTTCGTATTTTTGAACTGTGCGCATCGTCTTGTCCAGACGCTGTGCCAGCTCTGTTTGGCTCAAGTGGGCCGCCTTGCGGGCTGCCTTGATTCTCTCGCCAATTTCGGCTGGGTTGCTGTGCATTGTCATCACCTCGTCTGTATTGTAACACGAAGCTGTGCGAATTACAAGGTCGTAATACGAATAATTTTTTCGTATTTAGTGTTGACAAGCTGTCATGGATGGCTTATAATCAAAATACGAACTAATAATTCGTATTTTAGCAATAAGGAGGTCATTCCCATGGAGAAGAAAGTTTATGTCGAACTGCCGCCCTTCACTGGACGCAATGTCCCCATCACCGAGATTGCAGCCGCCATGCACAAAGATGCCCAGTATGTGCGCATTGGTTTGCAGCAGGGAATCCTGAAATTCGGCTATGCGATCAAGCTGGAGAACTCTAACGAGTACAACTACTACTGCCCCGACAGAAAGGTGTGGGAGGAAATTGGATACTTCCAGCCGGAAACTGCATAAAAAAAGAGCCCTCATCCTGGCAGATGAGAACTCTTGGCGGACAGTACAAACGGCAGCTGCCGTGTGACTATCACTCAGCAAGGATATTATAACACGACAGCTGCCAAATTCAACAATTATTTAAGGAGGAACAGAATTTGACAGCTTTACCAGACAGCATCATACAAAATGGTCTGTTCTGCTGCTGGAAGTATGAGGAACGGAATGGGAGGAAAACGAAGATGCCATACCAGCCGCAAACCGGTCTGGGAGCGAAAAGCAATGATCCTTCCAGCTTTGTACCCTATAAAACAGCAGTGCAGGCCAGCGGATATGATGGCATCGGAATTGGTATATTCAACGGCATCTGTGCGATTGACCTGGACAACTGCGTTTCGGACAGCGGCTATTACACCCAGACCGCCGCAGAAATTGTGGCCTTAATGCACAGCTATACCGAGTACAGTCCCAGCGGCAACGGTCTGCACATCCTTTTTTCGGCAAAAGGCTTTCAGTATGATACCAAGCGATTCTACATTATGAACCATCAGGACGGAATCGAGGTTTATGTGGCGGGAGCAACCAACAAATATGTCACCGTGACCGGCAACCGCTGTGAGGATTATGAGTATGGTGACCGGACTCAGGAGCTGCAAATGTTACTGGACAAGTTCATGCGCAGGCCAGAGGTAGGCGCAAAAAATGCAATAAATGCAAAAAACTCTGATTTAAGCATGGAGCAGCTTCTGCACCTGGCAAAAAGCAGTAAGAATGGGGCAGTATTCACAGCCCTTTGGAACGGTTCGTTGGAGGGATATTCGTCCCCATCAGAGGCAGATCTGGCGCTGTGCAGTCACCTTGCCTTTTGGACAGGACGGGATGTCGCCAAGATGGACACGATGTTCCGACAGTCGGGATTGATGCGGGATAAATGGGACCGGCAGCAATCCGGCACAACGTATGGTGCAATCACCATTCAGAAGGCAATCGAGTATTGCCGGGAAATCTACACTCCAAAAGCGGAGCCGTCACCGGTTTTTCAACCTATTGTTCCGCTGACGCCACAGTGGAGTGATCTGCCTGCATTTCCGGTAGACGCTCTCCCGGATGTGATTCGGAATTATGTGAATGCGGTGGCCGAACACAGTCAGACTGCCCCGGATATGGCAGCGGTGATCAGCCTGGGTGTGCTGGCAACCTGCTTACAAGGGAAATACAAGATAGAGGGAACGCCAGGATACTGTGAGCCTTTGAGCTTGTACACAGTGGTGATCGCCGCACCGGGGGAGCGAAAGTCCAGCGTCATGCGGGATATGACCACATTCCTCTATGAGTATGAGCAGGAATATAACAAGGCGCACAGCATGGAAATACGGGAAAACCATTTGCATCGGGAATCTCTGGAGCGCCAGATCTCCGGTCTGCAAAAGAAGCTGGAGCGCAAGGAAAGCCGGGAAATGGAGCTGGAGCTACGGCAGCTTCAGGAACAGCTGGAAGAAACTCCAGAACTAAAGCCAGTTCGCTTTTTTGCGGACGATTGTTCCAGTGAAGCGCTGACCAGCTTGATGGCAGCTAACAATGGGGTGTTCTCGGTGATCTCTACGGAAGGAGGTATCTTTGACATCATGGCAGGACGGTATTCCAACAAATCCAACATTGATGT
>NZ_JBBMFA010000056.1:0-42299 GCF_040096265.1 Ruthenibacterium intestinale | reverse complement strand
TTCTTGGTCTGGTCGGTCTGCTGCATGGCAAGGTTCTTTTTCACTAAGGCTTCAAACTCCGCCCGGTTGCTGATAGAGTAGTCCTCGATTTTCTTCAGCACTTCCGCGACGGTCTGCATAAGCAAGTCAGCGTCAATGATGTGTGGGGAATGGCACTTGGGGTTTTTGGCTTTCCCCTTGTGGTACTCGCTGCAATAATCATGTGCCGGGTGTCCTCGGCAAACCGCTCCAAATCCATGTACTCATGGCCGTGGTAGTTCTGCGCCCCGGCCTTGAGCCGCATTTCCTCCATCAGCTGGCCCACGGTCTTACGCTCAGGCATGGCGCGCACCTCCTTTCCCGCGTCCCTGGCCTTTCACAGTCAGGATACCGTCCAGGGTGGTAGCGGTGATCCGCAGGCGCTCAGCGGTGGCGATGTCATTCTTCACGGTCTCGTCGATGCCGTGGCCGCAGACCACCAGCACATGGGACCGGCGCAGATAGTCTCGCGCCATATCCAGCCCGTCCTTGTGTTCCTGGGGAATCTCGTCCTTGAGGAAGGTGGACAAGAACAGAACCGGGCAGATGGGCGAATACCCGGCGTCGTACACCTGGCGGCAGTAGGTGGCAGCGTTCTCGGCGTTCTCATACTGGTTGTTGCTCCAGGGAGCCGTAATGTAGGCAAGAGGTCGTTTCATGGCAAAATCCTTTCTCCCGGTATTGCCGGGCAACAGAAAAGCGGCTGTTTACCAGCCGCCTGTGTTCATATCGTGATTGACTTGTACGGTGTAGTGATTGCTGATCGTGGTGGGCGCGTTGAACAGCACTGCAAGCAAATACTGTTTCATATTGCGGACCTCCGTGGTGTTTTTCTGCATACCGTCCATGACAAATCGGATATGCTCGCTATCCAGCTTCAAGAACCGGGAGCGCACGACTTCATGGGGAAAGTCGCTGCCAGCGATCCGAGTGGTTTTACGTTTGGCACAAACGGTCTCCACCATCAGCTCCACAATCTCGTCCAGGTCCTCACGGTAGGTCGAAAACTCTCTGCACAGATAGTCATACTCGATGTTCTCCAGAATCAATTCCCGATAATTTTCTATCTCTGAGACAGACATCGCATCCCTTCCTTTCCGTTCCGGCAGCTGTGCTGCCGCTGTTTCCCGGAAGGGAATGGAATCGGTACTTGCTCCATGAGTATTTTGTTTTTGAGTATTTGGTTTCTCTATATTTAATTCTGCGGGCTTTTCCGTATCCGGTTTATCCAGATACGGGTTTTCCGTATCTGGTGAAGCCGTATCTGGTACAGCCGTATCCGGCCTTGGCGTTTCTGGCTGCCTGGGCTGGGGTTTCTCATAAATCACATACTCGGTGTCGCTGATCCGGCCTTGTTGGTCCCGCAGCTGGTTCCGCACGATGTAACCGGCGGTTTCCAACTCCCGCAGCGCACTGCCGATGGCATCAACGCCCTCCTTGCAGATTTTCGCAAGTCCACGGGTACTGTCCCTTGAGCGTGTCCAGATACTGCCGCAGGATGGTCTCTCGGCTCATGGCGTTCACCAGGGAGACCTCCATGCCGGAGAGCTGGATGTCTGCGGGCATCAGGTCAACGCCCTCCGGGTGGTGCAGGATACCCTCGCCGGGGCGCAGCGGCTCGTCCATCAGGATACGGCCCATCGCGTCGGACAGGGTAAAGGGCAGCTTGTCCGGCTGGGGGTGGCCCAGGCTGATGGTCAGGCTGCCTTGCGGGTCCCCGTCGATCAGCAGCACTTTCTTTCCGGCCTGCGCCAGCCCAATCCCCAGGTTCGCGCAGGTGGTTGTCTTGCCAACGCCGCCTTTCTGGTTGGCGATGGCGATGATTTGCGTGTTCAATGACTTCACCTCATTTCTGAATTGTTCTATGGCTTCTGGAAATAGAAAAAGCCGCCACTTCAAAAATTGAAAGTGACGGCCTTTTCTTATCCCGGAATGAAATTCCCCGGAAACGCAAAAAGCGCCCAGTAGAAAATACTGAGCGCTTGGCGATTAGATTTATTCTCTTTTGTTCAAATTAGGTCAAATTCAGACAAACCGTTTTCACGAAAAAGGTCTCTTGGAGATGTATAAATAAACATCCCCTTGGCATCCCAAAATCGCGTCTCGGTTGTCCTATTTTTTAACCCATAAGCCCTCTTTTTGGGGTGGTTGTCCACCATTTAACCCATAGAAAACGGGTTAAAAGAGGCTTCGTTCTGTCAAATTGCGTCAAACCATTTGAAAAGGAAAAACCCCGGAAACCGCGTAGTTCCGGGGTTTTTGACCACTTTTGATAAAGTTTAGCGCTTGCTGAACTGCGGAGCGCGACGGGCAGCCTTGAGGCCGTACTTTTTACGCTCTTTCATACGAGGATCGCGGGTCAGGAAGCCGGCTTTCTTCAGCTCCGGACGCAGGTTCTCGTCATAAACCAGCAAAGCGCGGGACAGACCATGACGGATGGCGCCAGCCTGTCCGGAAACACCGCCGCCGGAAACGCGGACAACGATGTCGAACTTGTTCTCCAGGCCGGTCAGGGCCAGAGGCTGACGAACAACCAGCTTCAGGGTCTCCAGACCGAAATACTCGTCGATATCGCGGTCGTTGATGGTGATCTTGCCGGTGCCGTTGTATACACGAACACGGGCAACAGAGTTTTTACGGCGACCAGTGCCGTAGAAATAAGATTTCGTCTCGTACATCTCGTTTGCCTCCTGTTACAGTGTATAAGCTTCGGGCTTCTGAGCAGCGTGGCCGTGCTCGCTGCCTTTGTACACGCGCAGACGTTTCAGCGCGCTGGCACCCAGAGAGTTGCCGGGCAGCATGCCCTTAACAGCCAGCATCATAGCCTTCTCGGGGTTTTCAGCCATCAGAGTACGGTACTGAACAGCTTTCATGCCGCCGATCCAGCCGCTGTGATGATAGTGATATTTCTTGGTCAGTTTGCTGCCGGTCAGAACCGCTTTGTCGCAGTTGATGATGACAACATGGTCGCCGCAGTCCACATTGGGAGTAAAGGTGACCTTATTTTTGCCGCGCAGCAGAACGGCGGCGGTGGCAGCGGTACGGCCGAGGGGCTTGCCAGCGGCGTCGATCACATACCACTTGCGGTCAACTTTGCCAGCTTTTGCAAGAGTTGTGCTCATGTGTATATCCTCCTAAAATTGTCTCGAAACAGGTATAAAAATCCTGCTTTTGAAATCGTGCAGATTTGATTATAGCGAAAAGTATGCTTCGCGTCAATACCTTTTTCTTAATTTTTTAATTTATGCATTTCAATCTCTCTCAATCTCTCTCAATCTCTTGTTTTCTCTTGTTTTCTAATGTGCGATTTTTAAAAAAGCGACAGGGTTCTGTTTGCCTTGCCAGCACGGCTGTGCTACTATATATAATGTATCCGCAGAAAGCGCGGAGGGAAGAGATCGAATTCCAATAAGGTGGTTTTGATATGGATTTTGACAGACGCTGTTGGGCTGAGGTGGACCTTGGCGCATTGCGGCACAATTATCGCCTGGTGAAAAGCAAGGCGGAAGACGCGGCAGTGATGGCGGTCGTGAAAGCAGATGCCTACGGCCATGGGGATGTGGCGGTGGTCACGCTTTTGGACGAAGAAGGAGCAGACCGGTTTGCCGTTTCCGGCTTTGAAGAAGCAGTCCGCCTGCGCCGGGTCGGCGTGGCAAAACCAATTTTGATTTTAGGCTATACCGGCGCACACAACGCGGCGGCTTTGGCAGTAAACGATATTATGCAGACTGTTTTTTCGCTGGAATACGCAAGGGAGCTTTCCCGTGCGGCCCAGCGTGCAGGCGTCACGGTAAACGTGCACCTGAAAGTGGACACGGGCATGGGGCGCATTGGTTTTACGGCACGGGATGATTTTGAGGCTGCTGTGGAAGAAATGAATGAAGTTTGCAGCATGCCCGGCTTGGCCGTGGTGGGCATTTTTACGCATTTTGCCGTGGCGGACAGCAACATCCCCGAGGATGTGGAATACACCAAAGCACAGTACAATGTGTTTGAACGCGTAATTCAGGCACTGAAAGAAAAAGGGCATTCCATTGCGGTGGCCCATTGCTGCAATTCCGCGGGCACATTTGCATGGCCGCAGTATCATCTGGATATGGTCCGCCCGGGCATCATTCTGTACGGGTGCGATCCTTCTTCCGATGTACGCCTGCCGGGGTTGACACCCGCCATGAAGCTGAAGGCGGTTGTGTCGATGGTCAAAAATCTGGCGCAGGGAGACAAAGTCAGCTATGGGTGCACGTTCACCGCAGAAAAGCCCATGCGTGTGGCGACATTGCCTGTGGGTTACGCAGATGGTTATCCCAGGGTAATGTCCAACCGCGGCGTGGTGTCTCTGCACGGGAAACCTGCCCGTGTGCTGGGCCGTGTATGCATGGACCAGATGATGGTGGATGTGACCGAAATTCCCGATGTGAAAGCAGGGGACGAGGCAGTGATTTTCGGCGATGGTATCGCCCACAGCGTGGATGATATCGCAGCGGCTGCCAATACGGTTAACTACGAGATTTTGTGCGATATCGGCCGACGCGTGCCTCGTGTCTATGTGGAAAACGGCAGGGAAGTGGATTTTGTCAATTATCTGGAAGGAGAATGAGCCGGATGAAAAAACTGCTGGTAGTGGTGGATTATCAGAACGATTTTGTGACCGGTGCGCTGGAAAATCCGGCTGCCCGGAAACTGGAAGACGGCATTGCTGCAAAGGTGACCGAATACGAGCAGAGCGGCGGCTACGTATTGTTTACACGGGATACGCATCCGGAAAATTATTTGCAGACGCGTGAGGGAATGTTTTTGCCGGTGCCTCATTGCGTTCGGGGAACAGACGGCTGGCATCTGTACGGAAAGCTGGCTGCTTATGAGAATGAGGTGCACCCCAACGTGATGGTAGTGGACAAACCGACATTCGGAAGCGCCGCTCTTCCGGGCCAGGTGCTGACGCTGTGCGGCGGGGCACCGGACGAGATTGCGCTGTGCGGTGTGGTGACGGATATTTGTGTGCTGTCCAATGCGATTGTGCTGCACAGCCACTTTTTGAACGCGCCGGTTACAATCCACCGTTCTCTGTGCGCGGCGGCAACAGAGGAGAATCACGAGCGGGCATTGGCCGTTTTGGCGGGAATGGGATACAATATTGTTTAAATGAAAAGGCGTGCGAATTTTCCGCACGCCTTTTCTTATCCGGTGTTATTCTTCTGCTGCCTGCAGATGGCCGGTGTTCTCGATCTCGGCGATCATGTCCACGCGTACCTGATGGCGGCCGCCTTCATACTCTGCGTTCAGCCATTCGTCTACGATCATTTTCGCGGTTTCCACGCCAATCACGCGAGCGCCGAAAGCGATGATATTGGTGTTGTTGTGCTGTTTGGAAAGTTTGGCGGAGTAAGGCTCGCTGCATACGCATGCGCGAATGCCTTTTACTTTATTGGCAGCCAGCGAGATGCCGACGCCGGTGCCGCAAATCAGTACGCCGCCGTCCACTTCGCCGGCCGCAACCATTTGAGCAACTTTGTAGCCGCTGATCGGGTAGTTGAAGCGCTCGGTGCTGTTGGTACCCACATCGACCATTTCAATTCCTTTGGCCTCCAGATAAGCTTTGATTTCTTTTTTCATCTCCACGGCTACGT
The DNA here is from genome assembly GCF_040096265.1 of Ruthenibacterium intestinale. NCBI lineage: Bacteria > Bacillati > Bacillota > Clostridia > Eubacteriales > Oscillospiraceae > Ruthenibacterium > Ruthenibacterium intestinale. Next base: position 36,654 of record NZ_JBBMFA010000056.1, on the reverse strand, counting down.
GATCGTTTCCGATTGCCAGTTTCATATTCAATGCCTCCTGTTAAATTGGTCAAAAATCTGGCCCTTTTGTTTCAAAAGGGCCAGATTTCAGTTACAGATACTTGGGATCCGTCATACGTTTAAACGCATAGATTGCAGCGCCCACGGTTCCGTTGGCCTGGTTCGGCCGGGAATAGCGCAGTTCCAGATTGTTTTCCGGATAGGGCTTCCGCGCATAGCGATGGACGGCCGCTTCCAGCATTGCATGGGGGAACCCTTCCATTTGCAGAAGGCCGCCGCCAAGTACAACGCAGTCAGGATCAAACAAATTGACCTCTGCGGCGACCGCCTGGCCCATTCCTTCCACAAACTCCTGCATGATGCCGGAATCCATGTGCTCTGCAAAAATCTTTTTGATCGATGTCTCCGGGAAATGCTCGGCCTGGATGCTTTCCAGCGCCACGCCGGAGACAACTGTTTCCAGGCAGCTGACATTGCCGCATTTGCATACACGCTTGTTTCCATAGACGGGAAGGTGCCCCAATTCTGCCGCGACGCCGTTTCTGCCCAGCATGATCTTTCCGTTTACCAGAACAGCGTTGCCGATTCCCGTTCCAAAGTAAATGCCCGCCACGCAATCGCAGCTTGTCAGGCCAAGATCAACCAGATCAAAGAACAAAAGATTGTTCACGTCGCGGTTGATGTAAACAGGAATTCCCAGGGCACTGCCCAACTCTTCCACAACGGCGTAATTGTCCGGGATGCAGGCGATGTTGGGCGTTTGCACCACGACGGTACGCTCGCGATTAATGGTGGACGGAAAGCCAATGGAAACTGCCAGCGGCATGGCACCGTCCAAATGGCGGCCGCAATAGGTTCGGATACATTCGGCGAGTTTTTCCGTCGGATGTCCCACTTCCGCAAAGATACTTTGTGTGTCCAACCGCTCAAATGCGGTCATATTCTGTTGCTCATCCACCAGCGCAAAGCGCATATTGGTGCCGCCGATGTCTATGCCAAGTACAAGACGCTCAGATGCACTCATGGTGTCCTCCCCCTTTTTACGGTTTTACCCCTGTTTCTTCCTCAAACTGTGCTTTCATTTTATCACAGGCAGTCTGAAGGTCAACATCCAGAGAGAACAGACCGGAGGAACCGAGAATAAATACATCGGCGCCGGCCTCGTACAGGCGCTTGAACGTCTTTTTGTTGCACGAACCGTCGATCATGATTTTGTAATGCCAGCCATTTTCTTCGCGCAGGCGTTTGGCCTCGGCGATTTTGTCCAGAATCTCGGTGATAAACGGCTGGCCGGCAAACCCCACGTCCACCGTCATCAGGGTCAAAACATCAATTCGATTCAGATAGTGTTTGCAATAGGACAGAGGTGTAGCCGGATTCAGCGTAACACCTACCTGGCAGCCCGCATCCCGAATGCGGTTCAGCGTGCGGAAGCAATCCGTGTTGATGGTCTCGGCATGAGGACTGATCATGGCCGCACCGGCAGCAGCGCAGGCATCGATCCAGTCATTGGGATTGGTGGTCATCAGATGCACGTCCATGGGCTTTTTGGCCATCCGAGCGCAGGCTTTCATGAAATCAGGGCTCAGTGTAATATTTTTGCAATAATGGCCGTCCATGATATCGATGTGATAACCATCCATGTTTTGATCCAGTATTTCGATCTGGTGCTTGATGTCCAAGAAATCCATGCACATCAGGCTTACGGAAAACTCAGGTTTCATACATAATCCTCCCGTGAAAAATCAGTTTTTGCGGCTGGCGCCGAAGAAACGGTCCAGGGTGACGGCCAGAATCAGCAGGCAGCCCATGGCAAGCTGCTGATAGTAGCTGGAAACGCCGACCATGTTCAAACCGTTGTTGATTACGCCGATGATCAAACCGCCGATCACCACTTTGGGAATCTTGCCGATGCCGCCGAAGAAGGAAGCGCCGCCGATGATAACAGCCTCAATGGCATAGGTTTCATAACCGGTACCGGCATTGGGCTCGGCAGCTGCCAGACGGGCGATGTTGACCATACCGGCCAGAGCAGCGCATACGCCGGAGATGCAGAAAGCCAGGATGGTGTGCTTTTTGACGGTGATGCCGGCATACCAGGCAGACTGCGCATTGCCGCCCAGCGCATACAGGTTGCGGCCACATTGCAGCTTTGAGGTAAAGATGGTGAGGATCGCAGCGGTGACCAACGCCACGAGAATGGGAACAGGAATCACATCAAACAGTTTTCCGCCGACCACTTTGGAGAAAGAAGCAGGCAGGCCGGACACCGCACGGGCGTCGGTAATAATGTAGACAAGGCTGCGCAGAATGGCTTGCGTACCCAGCGTGATGATGAAGGGGGCAGGCCGGTAGCGGTGACCAGAAAGCCGTTCAGAAGGCCGATGATCGCGCCGAACACCACGACGCCGATGAGAACCGCCAGCAGGGGATTCATGCCGGCGTTGGCCATCAGCTGTGCGGTCAGTGCACCGGACAGAGCCATGGTAGAGCTGACGCTCAGGTCAATGCCGCCCAAAAGAATGGCAAAGAACTCGCCCAGACCCAGCAGAATGGTGATGGAGCTCTGCTCCACGATTTTGATCAGGTTGGAACTGGTGAGAAAACTTTCCGGGCGCAAAATGCCGAATACGATGATCATGATGGCCAGGATCGTGATGGTACTGTAACGGTCCCAGTAGTCCGTAAAGGTGAACTTTTTCTTCTCAAGCGTTTTCAATTTCCATTCCTCCCTGTGGTCACGCGGTTTCACTGACGGCCACTTCGCCGGTGGCAGCCTTCGCCAGTTTCTCTTCGGTTGCGTCTGCAATGTCGTACATTGCCGTGATCCGGCCATCGGCCATGACGGCAATCCGGTCGCACAAGCCCAGCAGCTCCGGCATTTCGCTGGACACCACGATCACGCCGATCCCGCGATCTGCAAGACCGCGCATCAATTTGTAATTTTCGCTCTTGGTACCTACGTCAATGCCCTTGGTGGGTTCGTCAAAAATCAAAAGTTTCACGTCGGCTGCCATCCATTTGCCCAGAATGACTTTCTGCTGGTTGCCGCCGGAAAGCTGCGAGGTAAGTTGCTCAAGAGACGCGCATTTGATTTGAATTTCCATCCGCTGCTTTTCCGCGATTTTTTTCTCCAGAGCATCGTTTGTAATACCGCCCATGCCATCCAGAGAAGAATTCTTCAGCTGATAGGCGATGGAAATGTTGCGCTTGTTGCTGAAGTTTTGGAAAAATCCGGTCTCGCGCCGGTTCTCGGTCACAAGACCAATGCCCTGGCGCAGCGCACTGTACGGATTTTTGATGTGCAGCTGTTTGCCGTTCAGCCAGACCTCGCCGGAAGCGATAGGGGCGGCGCCGTAAATGGCGCACATGGTCTCACTGCGGCCCGCGCCGACCAGACCGGAGAAGCCGAGGATTTCGCCTTTGCGCAGGGAGAAGGAAACGTCCTTCACGCGCCCGTCTTTGCGGGTGAGATGCTTGCATTCAAAGAGAACATCGCCGAACTGATAATGTTCTTCCGGTGCGTGCTGATAAGTACCTTTGATTTCGCGCCCAACCATCAGGCGGATCATGTCGTCGGTGGTCAGGTCGGAAACCTGATACGTGCCCACATAACCGCCGTCTTTCATAATGGTGATGCGGTCGCCGATCTCAGCAATTTCGGACAGCTTGTGGGAGATGAAAACAACGCCTTTGCCCTCTTCTTTGAGCTGGCGAATGATGGTGAAAAGCTTCTGCACTTCCTCTTCGGTCAGGGAAGAGGTGGGTTCGTCCATGACGATGACCTTGGCGTTGAATGCCACTGCTTTGGCAATCTCCACCATCTGCTTTTCACTGATGCTCAAATCGCCTACATTGGTGGTGGGCTTTCGGTGAGACAGGTTGACTTTTGCCAGAAGTTCTTCTGTGCGCTTGTTCATGGTGGCGTAATCCACCATGTGAGCAGGTCCCACTTTTTTGCAGGGCAGACGGCCCATAAAAATATTTTCACGAATGTCCAGCCAGTTGACCACACTCAATTCCTGATAGATGATGCTGATGCCGCCTTCCGCGGACAAATGCGGTGTGAGGCGTTTGTATTCTTTTCCGTTCAGAACAATGGTTCCTTCATCCGGTGTGTAGGCGCCGCTCAGCACCTTCATCAATATGGATTTGCCGGCACCGTTTTCGCCAAGCAGCACGTGGACTTCACCGGGCTTCACATCAAAGTTGATGTGGTCCAGCGCCACGACACCCGGAAAGCGCTTGGTGATTCCGTTCATTTGGACAATGGGCTCCATCGCGTCCTCCCCCTTCAAAAAATCGTTTGACTGCGCACTTTTCAGATGCTGTCAGCAGGATAGACATTCCGGCCGGGCCGCAATGCCCATCGCTCACAGCATCTTTCCATTAAGATTCCGACCATGCAGGCGGGGCCTGCATGGTCGGAGTGAAACGTTCGGATTTTATGTCAGGTAGTCAGCCGCGTTGTCAGCGGTGATCAGGATCGCGTCGATGCCCGTGGTGGGAACTTCAGCGCCCGGCTCCATGGGAAGATCTTCCTCAACGGCCTGCACCATCAGCTCCAGGCCTTTCGCGCCAACAGCGGCGGGGTCCTGCGCAACGGTTGCGCACAGCTTGCCGTCCGCAACAGACTGGATGGCGTCGTCATTGCCGTCGGTGCCGCAGACTTTGATGTCCTTGCCGGAAGCTTCAACGGCTTCCTGAACGCCCATGGCCATGGTGTCGTTGCAGCAGTAGATGGCTTTCAGGTCGGGATGCGCAGTGATGTAGTTGGTCGCCAGGTCATACGCTTTGGTGCGGTCCCAGTCAGCGGGCTGGCTCTCAACGATGGTCAGGCCGGCTTCTTCAAAAGCGGCTTTCGCGCCGTCGCGGCGGTTCTCACCGGAAACGGCACCGGCTTTGCCTTCGACGATGGCAACTTCACCTTCGCCGCCGATCTGCTCAATCAGGTACTCAGCGCCCATGCGGCCAACGCCCACGTTATCCGTGGCAACATATGCGGTGCAGGCGCCGCCCAGTTCGGCCAGAGCTTCCATGTCGACTTTCTCGTCGATGTTGACGATTTTGATGCCTTTTTCGGTGGCGTCAGCAATCGCGTTGTTCAGGTTCACGTTGGAGATGGGGGCCACGCCGATGGCTTTGTAGCCTTTGGAGATGGCATTTTCCAGCAGGGTGACCTGGCCTTCTACGTCATCCTCGGTGTTGGCTGCGTAAATGTCAACTTTGATTCCCAGCTCATCCGCTTTGGCCTGAATGCCGTCGCGCATGCTCTGCCAGAACTGGCTGGAGAGAACTTTCAGGATCACAGCATACTCAGCGTCGCCGCTTTCTGTTCCAACGCTGTCGGCCGGTTCAGAAGTGGAGGCGGTGCTTGCTGCGGTGCTGGTGCTGGAAGAGCTGCCGCCGCAGGCGACCATGCTCAAACCCATGACCACAGCCATCATGACTGCTACGAGAACTTTTGCTTTTTTCATGTCTTTATCCTCCTAAAAATTTGTGCCTGGCGATGCAGGCCGGGGAACGATTCCGGTGAAAACGAGTAATCGTTTTCGCAACGCCATAATAATATTATTTGTCCAAATAAAAGTCAATACAAGGGAAAGATTTTCATCAATTTGGTGAGTAATCGTTTGCTCAAATTGTGCAATTTACCTGTGAATATAACAAAACAACAACAAAAAAGCAGCGCACTGTCAGGCAGCGCGCTGCGAAAAAAGACGATTACCGCCGCGTGGAAGCTCGCACCTCCAAATAGACCGGTAATTGATAATACGTTTGTTTGGGCATTTTACCGCAAATCATTTCCAGAAGGAGTCCCGTGGCCAACTGAGCCATTTTGGAGACATCCTGATGTACACTGGTGATTCCGGGCCCGCAGGAAATTGCCAGCTGACTGTCGTCGAAACCGGTCACCAGGACATCCTCCGGAACGGAAAGACCGTGTTCGCGCAGGGCAATCAGCGCGCCGGCCGCGATGGTGTCGGTGGTGCACATGATGCCGTCAAAATGAAAGTTCTGTTCCAGAAGCCAGGTGATGGCATTGCGGGCTTTCTCACTGGACACCTCGGGCAAATCCACATACAAATGAGGGTCTTCTTCAATGCCATGTTCCGCGAGAGCCCTCTGAAATCCCCTGTAGCGGGAAAACTGGTTGGTGTCGCTGCTCAGGCACTTCAGAATTACCAGGTGCCGACACCCGGCATTTAAAAGTTCCTGTGTGGCCAGGTAGCCGCCTTCTTCGTTGTCGGACTCGATCATCACGCCGCTGCTGTTCTGGCTGCGGGACGGGCGGTCCACATAGATCACGGGCACATCGTCCAGTTCTGAGTAATTGCGCGTGCCGGAAATCAAAACAATGCCGCTGACATTTTGAGCGGAAAGGGTATGGATGTGTTTGCGCTCCAGTTTTTCCGATTCGTTGGTATTGCAGATCAGGCAGGAATACCCGTGCTCGAAGAAATTCATTTCCAATTTCAGAACCAGGCTGGAAAAGTGGGGGTTGGTGATGTCGGGTACCACAAGTCCTACAACGCGGGTCCGGTTGGTGCGAAGCCCCTTGGCGCTCATGTTGGGGACGTATTCCGTCTGCCGGATGATGCGGCGGACGCGTTCCTCTGTCTCTTTGGAAAAACGCCCGTTCTGGTTGATCACACGGGAGACCGTCGCGGTTGAAACCCCGGCCAGCCGGGCGATTTCCTTAATGCTTTTTACTTTTTCCACTCGGTTCCCTCCTGAACTGCACGGAACATACAGTAATTTATTACTGTTTTCAGTATACTGTTGCTGTACAATATTTGCAAGCCGAATCCAAAATACAGAAAAAGCGGGCGGCTTTTCGCCGCCCGCCAAGGAACATCAGGCCCCTTTGTATCCATCGGGATTCATGCTCTGCCACTTCCAGCTGGAAGCGCACATTTCTTCAATTCCGTACTGTGCTTCCCAGCCCAGTTCTTCCTTGGCTTTGCGGGGATCCGCGTAGCACTCGGCGATGTCGCCGGGCCGGCGGGGATCGATCACATAGGGAAGTTCTTTTCCGCAGGCTTTGGAATAGGCATGGATCACGTCCAACACGCTGTAGCCGTGGCCGGTGCCCAGGTTGCAAATGAACAGGCCGCATCCGGTGGCGAGTTTTTTCAGCGCCGCCACATGGCCGGTGGCCAAATCCACTACATGAATGTAGTCGCGCACGCCGGTGCCGTCGGGCGTGGGATAGTCATTGCCGAAGACATGTACTTTTTCCAGTTTGCCCACAGCGACTTTGGCAATATAGGGCACCAGATTGTTGGGGATTCCGTTGGGGTCTTCACCAATCAGACCGCTCTCATGTGCACCGATGGGGTTGAAATAGCGCAGCAAAGCCACATTCATGGTGGGATCGGCTTTGCAGACATCTTTCAGAATCTGCTCCATCATCACTTTGGTGGTGCCATAGGGGTTGGTGGTGGCACCCGTGGGGAAATCCTCGGTGATGGGCACAGTGGCGGGATCGCCATACACGGTGGCAGAGGAAGAGAACACGAAGTTCTTGACGCCGTATTTGCGCATGGCGTTCAGCACGGTCAGTGTGCAGCCCAGGTTGTTGGTGTAATACTCCAGCGGTTTCTGAACGCTTTCGCCGACCGCCTTGTAGGCGGCGAAATGGATGACCGCCTCAATCTCAGGATGGCTGGCGAACAGCTGATCCACCGCGGCCGCATCGCACAGGTCCACATTTACAAAAGGAACCTTGCGCCCGCTGATCTGCTCTACGCGGTGCAGCGCCTCTTCACAGGAGTTGTACAGATTGTCGGCCACAATGATGTCGTAACCGGCCTTCATCAATTCAATGCAGGTGTGGCTGCCGATGTATCCGGCGCCGCCGTTTACCAAAATCGCCATGGAAAAAACACTCCTTTTTCAAGTTCACGGATGGTTGTTCTTCTATGTTCATTGTACGGCCCGCGAGGCATTTGTTAAATGGATTTTTGCATACAAATTTTGCAGAATTAACTTATTCAATGCGGTTCTTGCCGGCGAGCACCTTCACGCTGGACGCGTATTCGCTGGGAGTCATGCCTGTGACCTTTTTGAAATGACGGGAAAAATAGTGGATGGAATTATATCCCAACATGGAAGCAATTTCCGTGAAGTTGTAACGTCCCTCGCGGATGTATTCCTGTGCAGCGCGGATCTTCAGTTCGCCGAAGTACTCCATCACGCCGCCGCCGGTTTTCTCGCGAAAGATTTTTTGCAGATAACTGCGGCCTACCAGATTTTCACGGCACACGTCGGCCAACGTCAGGCGCTGCGAAAGATTGGCATGAAGATAAGCAGTCACATGGTCCACAAAATCCTGCTGATTGCGCGTGCGAATCAGACTGGAAGGCTTTTCTTCGCGATGAAGCGTCTGTTCCTGACGGACCAGGGAAATCAGCATTTGCTCCAGGTGAGAAGAAATCATCCCGTCCGCACCAAAAGGCGCATCCTCGCGGCGGATCAGGCGGGTGGTCAGGGGGTCATTCAGCGGAGTGCTGAATGCGGATTCTGCCTCCTCCAGAACCGCTGCCAGATGCATACGTACCGTGTCACCTACATCAAAGCGGCGCCCGTCAAAAAAATGCATGGCGGGGTCGCGGCAGACAAAGCTGATCACGACCAGGTTGGGAGCAACCCCGGTGGTGCGCAGGGCGTGAAATTCGCCGGGCTGATGGAAAATCATCTGTCCCTTGTGAAGCCGATGGGTTTCCTCGCCGGCCAGAACGTCCAGTTCGCCTTTGTCCACATACAGAAATTCCCAGAAATCGTGTTGTTCGCCTTCAAAGTAGTAATTGCTGGAATACTCGAAATAGTGAACAGACACAATGGCCTCCACGCACAGAGCAGATTTGAGCGGCAGTGCCTCATATCCCATACAGCTTCCCTCCCCACGTTTTTTCTTACCTCTTATTTAAGCATATTTGCACGAAGTTGTAAAGCAGATTGTGCAAACAATAAAGGCGGATTATGCAAATTTTGCAGTTGCAGTCAAAGTGGATTTCGCAGCGCCTGAGAGGGATTTGAAAACAATTTTAGTTGTTTTGCACAAGGATGCCCCCCAAAGATTGTACACGGAATTTGGAATTTTTTACAGTAAAAACTTTAAAAATCACGTTGTATGTGATAATATTTTTGTATAAGTTGCCAAGGACGCTGGTCCGGCGACGAACGAAAGAGGGTAAGTAGTTTATGAATTATGCAAATGACCACATCCGTAATGTCATGCTTGCCGGCCACAGCGGTTCCGGCAAAACCACCCTGGCAGAGGCCATGCTGTACCTGACAAAAGGAACAGATCGTTTCGGCCGCGTGGAAGATGGCAATACCGTATGCGATTTTGACCCGGAAGAGATAAAACGGCATACTTCGCTTTCGATGGCTCTGGCACCTGTGGAGTATGACGGAGTAAAAATTAACCTGATCGATACCCCGGGTCTGTTTGATTTTGAAGTGGGCCAGCAGGAAGGTATTGGCGCTGCAGAGAGCGTTCTGATCACGGTTTCCGCCCGCAGCGGCCTGACCGTAGGCGCCCAGAAGGCGTACAAGCTGGCTTTGAAAAACGGCAAGAGCCGTATGATTTACATTGGAAAAGTAGATGCGGAACATGCTGATTTCTATAAGGTGTTTGAAGATTTGAAGAGCGCTTTCGGACCGTCCATCTGTCCGGTCGTAGTTCCCATTGAGCAGGCCGGCGGCCGCGTGTTCCTGAACCTGATCACCATGAAGGCTTACAGCTATGCGGCGGACGGCGCAGCGCGCGAGGTGCCGGTGCCCAGTTACGGTCACCGCACAGAGGGCCTGCTGGAGGCCATGCGCGAGGCCGTTGCGGAAACGGACGACACGCTGATGGAGAAGTTCTTCGAAGGCGAGCCGTTTACGCAGGAAGAGCTGACGGAAGGCGTGAAAAATGGTGTCAAGACGGGTGCGATCACGCCGGTATTCTGCGGCGCCACCACGCTTTTGGCCGGTGTGGATCAGGTCCTGTGGGGCGTGAAAAAGCTTCTGCCCAGCGCCGCACGTGCGGCCGGAGCCGAAGCCGCCGACCGGGACGGCAACCCCGTGGAAGTGGATTGCGTGCCCGATGCACCCCTGTGCGCCTATGTCTTTAAGACTGTGGCGGATCCCTTTGTGGGAAAACTGAGCTATGTAAAAGTAGTTGCAGGCGAATTGAAGGCTGACAGTTCGGTGGTGAACAGCCGGACCGGCGAGCCGGAGCGCCTTGGAAAACTGGTGGCGCTGAAAGGCAAAAAGCAAACCGACATTACGTCCATTGGTGCGGGCGATATCGGTGCGATCACCAAAATGGCCAACACAAAAACAGGCGATACGCTGTGCGCTCCCAGCCGGGTCGTGGCATTCCCCGCTCCGGTCTTCTCCACGCCCACATTGTCCATGGCGATCAAAGTCAAACAGAAAGGCGACGAGAGCAAGATCAGCGGCGCGTTGCAGCGTTTGATGGAGGAAGATCCCACCATCGGTTATGCTATTAATACGGAAACCGTGCAGCAGATTCTCTCCGGCTTGGGCGAGCAGCATCTGGACGTTGTGTGCGCCAAATTGAAGAGCAAATTTGGTGTGGAAGTCAGCCTGACGGAACCGCGCATTGCATACCGCGAATCCATTCGGAAAAAATGCAAGGCACAGGGGCGCCATAAGAAACAGACGGGCGGTCACGGCCAGTTCGGTGATGTGTGGATCGAATTTGAGCCCACCACAGAGGGCGATTTCATCTTTGAGGAAAAAGTGTTCGGCGGCAGTGTGCCCAAAAACTTCTTCCCGGCAGTTGAAAAAGGCCTGCAGGAGGCGGTTCACCACGGCGTTTTGGCAGGATATCCGGTGGTCGGCCTGAAAGCGACACTGCTGGATGGCAGCTATCATCCGGTGGACTCTTCGGAAATGGCCTTTAAAATGGCGGCGAAACTGGCTTATAAGGCGGCTTTGCCCGAGGCTGGCCCCATCCTTCTGGAGCCCATCGGCGCCTTGAAAGCGCATGTTCCCGGAGATGTGACGGGCGATATTATGGGCGAAGTCACCAAGCGCCGCGGCCGTGTTCTGGGAATGAACCCGGAAGAGGACAATACGCAGGTGGTAGACGCAGAAGTGCCGGTCAGCGAGATGCATGACTTTACCAATTACCTGCGCCAGGTGACGCAGGGCCGCGGAAGCTTTACTTTTGACTTTGTGCGGTATGAGCCGTTGCCTTCGATGCTGGAAGGAAAAGTGATCGAAGAAGCGAAGAAATTTATGGATGTCAAAGCGGACGAAGAATAATTTGTATGAACGGGACGGCACCCCATGCAAGCGGCTTGCGCGGGGCGCCGTCCTCTTCCGTGTGCATAGAGCTGACTTAAAATGCATACACTGAAGCAATGCAAAAACAGGGCGATAAGAGCATATCAACAGACATCGGTCGAACATTTTTTTCATATTACCGCTGCTTTTTTGCTATTTCGTCACAATTTGCACAAAAAATGTTAAGGTGCTTGACATCCCATTATAAAATGTATATAATATCTCGTATTGTATGCTTGTCATTCTGGAATGGCATGCCATATTGTTAGAATGAAGGAGACCGAACACCATGGAGAAAGAAATCGTAATGACATACGCGGGCCTGCGTGCCATCGAGGAAGAGCTGGAAATGCTCAAAACGGTGAAACGTAAGGAAGTGGCGGAAAAAATTAAGATTGCACGCGGCTATGGCGATCTGTCTGAAAATAGTGAGTATGATGAAGCCAAAAACGAGCAGGGAATGGTGGAAGGACGCATTGCGCTTCTGGAGAAAATGCTCAAACACGCCCGTGTGATTGATGAAGATGATTTGACCAATGATGCGGTCAGCGTTGGCAGCCATGTAAAACTGCGCGACGAAGACGGCGAGTTGGAGGAGTATGACATCACCGGTTCGACGGAAGCGGACCCTCTGTCCGGCAAAATTTCCGACGAGTCCCCGGTGGGCGCGGCGCTGATCGGTCACGCGGTGGGCGACAAGGTGGAAATCACGCTGCCCAACGGCGCGACGATCTGCTATGAAGTTCTGGATATCAGCCGTTCTGCCATCTGATTGAAAGATTTATTTCAACAAAAGACCTTTTTTTAAAAAACAGGTGCCCAGGCACCTGTTTTTATGTTATACTACAACTGCACGTCAGTGTATTAAGGCAGAATCGGGAGGACAACATGGCAAGTGAAGAACGAAACACAACAGCTCAGCCGGAAGAGCAGGAGCTGAGTGCGCAGGAATACAACGAATTGGTTGCCGTGCGCAGACAGAAATTGAAAGAGTTGCAGGAAGCCGGAAAAGATCCCTTCCAGCAGACCAAATATCCCCAGAGTGATTTTGCGGCTGAGGTCAAAGCAAACTTTGTGGACGTGCCCGAAGGGGAGCATGGTCAGGATGTTTGCATGGCCGGCCGTATGATGTCGAAACGCGTGATGGGAAAAGCGAGCTTTGCCGATCTGCGGGACCGCACGGGTGACATCCAGATGTACATCCGCCGGGACGACGTGGGGACGGAGGAGTATCAGGCCTTCAAAAAATTTGATATCGGCGACATTGTGGGCGTGAAAGGCTTTGTGTTCCGCACCAAAATGGGCGAGATCAGTGTTCATGTGAAAGAGATCGTGCTGCTCAGCAAGAGCTTGCTGCCTCTTCCGGAAAAATTCCACGGCCTGAAGGATACCGAAACCCGGTACCGTCAGCGGTATGTGGACCTGATTGTGAATCCCGACGTCAAGGAGACCTTTGTAAAACGCAGTGCGATCCTTCGCGAACTGCGCAGCTACCTGGACGGAAAGGGCTTCCTGGAGGTGGAAACGCCGATTTTGACGCCGTTTGAAATCGGTGCGGCCGCGCGGCCTTTTATCACACATCACAATACGCTGGATATGGACATGGTGCTCCGCATTGAGACCGAGCTGTATTTGAAACGGCTGATCGTGGGCGGCATGGAACGTGTGTATGAGGTTGGCCGCATCTTCCGCAATGAGGGAATGGACCCCAAGCACAATCCGGAGTTCACCACCATCGAGCTGTATCAGGCATACACGGACTACCACGGCATGATGGACCTGGTAGAGGATATGATGAAGACGGTCGCCATGAAAGTGTGCGGAACGCTTCAGGTGTCCTATCAGGGCAAAGAGATCGACCTCTCTCACTGGGAGCGCATGACCATGGTAGAGGCGGTGAAAAAGTATTCCGGTGTTGACTTTGATGAGGTTGAGTCGGATGCACAGGCCGTTGCACTGGCCAAGGAGCATCACGTGGAATTGCCGGAAATCCCCACCAAGGGCGCGATTCTGGCGGAGTTCTTCGATGCTTTTGTAGAGGACAACCTCATTCAGCCCACCTTTATTTACGACTATCCGGTGGAAGTCAGCCCGCTGGCAAAGCGGAAACCCAACGACCCCATGTTCACCGAGCGCTTCGAATATTTCATCAATGCAACGGAATTCGGCAATGCGTTCAGTGAGCTGAACGACCCCATTGACCAGAAGGGACGTTTTGAGCGCCAGGTTGCCGAGCGCAAACAGCTGGAGCCTGCCAGCAAGGCACAGGTGGACTACGACTATGTAATGGCGCTGGAGTATGGTCTGCCTCCCACAGGAGGTCTGGGCTTTGGTGTGGACCGTTTGGTGATGCTGCTGACCGATTCGGCTTCCATTCGGGACGTGCTGCTGTTCCCCACCATGAAGCCTTTGGACTAAAATTCCACAATATATAGTGTCTGATGAAATAGGACGGCGCAAGATGTAGTAAAAGAGGCTTACAACTACAACTTTTCTACAACTTTTGCTTGAAATCAGACGGCATCAGACGGGCCAAAATGAAGGGCAAATCCGTGTTTTTTATGCGGATTTGCCCTTTTTTGCAATTTTCACATTAGCACCAAATTACCCTTGATTGCCTCTGCTTTTTCCCTCATGTTTTCTTGTGTAATATGCGTATAAATATCCATAGTTGTGGAAAAATCAGCGTGGCCCATCACCTGCTGGATAAACTTGATGTCGTTCGTGCTTTCACAGAGCCGCGTGCAGAATGTGTGTCTCATGTTATGTACGCTAAAATGCGGCAGCAGTTCCGGCTCACGATCTTCCAGTTCAGCCTGATCCATTTCTTCGGCGTTGTAGGCGATGGAGATACGCTGGATGGCCCGATTGATATTATGGGCACTGAGAAAGTAACCTTCCCGATTCCTAAAAAGGAAACCGTGATACCCATTCATCACAAGGTCTTCCGGATAGAGGGTGTCCATGACTTCAATCAATGTGCGGAGCTGTTCAGCAACCTGCGGATACAGGATAGGGATGGTGCGGGTGCCGCTGGCCGTTTTAGGGGTGGTGATATGAAAACCTGCTTTCCCATCGATCACACGATAGATCAAGTTGTGATTGACAGAGATGGTGTTGTTCTCCAGGTCCACATCATTTTTAGTTAAGCCAGTACATTCTGCAACACGCATTCCCGTACCGAGCAGCACGACCATGACAGGCAGCCAGTGGCTATACATCGGTGACTTGGAAATGAACCGAAGGAAGTTCTTCTGCTGTGTCATGGTCAGCGCGATTCTTTTCTTCGGGGGTGCCCCGGCTCCCTCTGTTTTGAGAGAGCGGTAGACACCTTTGCTTGGATTTTTTCGGATGTAGTCATCATCGACCGCCAATTCAAGCGTGGGGTGAATCAGGTTATTGATGCTTTCCAAGGAATTGATCGCAAAGCCTTTTTTCAAAAGCTTCGTGTAAAATGTCAGGATGTCGCTCTTTCGGATGTTGGGCAGGGGAATGTTGGCAAACGGCTCATCCTTCACATAGTTGCTCCAAAGATATTCGTAATTCGCCCGTGTAGAAGCCTTTAACTGGATCTTCGTATCCATGAGGACTTTGAACATATCATTTAGGGTGATTTTCATATCAAGCAAGTGGTTGTCCGGGTGTTCAGCGTCCTGCTGTTGTTGGCCTCGGTTTGGTTCTGGCTGGATGGCTCTCTGCCGCTGGCCTACGGCCTGATTTTGGTAATCGCTTCTTTCATGGTGTTCAACGATTTGGAAAACGCCGGGAATATGGCCTCTCTGCTGCAAATGCTGGCGGCCTCGATGGATACGGCAAACTCCATTGATGACACGCCGGTGATGGACGAGAAAGGCACTGACATTACGCCGAAGTCCAGCGAGATCGTGTTTGACAAGGTGGATTTTTCCTACGCAGACCGCAAGATATTGGATCAGGTCAGCTTTACCATTCCCGAAAAAACGACTACGGCCATTGTAGGCCCTTCCGGGGCAGGTAAGACAACGATGTGCAACCTGATTGCCCGCTTTTGGGATGTGAACGCCGGGAAGATTACCATAGGCGGTACGGATGTACGGGATTTCAAGCTGGACAGCCTGATGAAGAATATCTCGATGGTGTTTCAGAGCGTGTACCTCTTTGCAGATACGATTGAGAACAATATCAAGTTTGGATGCCCGGATGCCACCCATGAGCAGGTGATTGAGGCGGCGAAAAAGGCTTGCTGCCATGACTTTATTTCCGCTCTGCCGGAGGGTTATGATACTGTGATTGGCGAGGGCGGCGGCACTCTGTCCGGCGGTGAGAAACAGCGTATTTCCATCGCCCGCGCCATGCTGAAAAATGCGCCCATCATCATTTTGGACGAGGCAACAAGCAGCGTTGACCCGGAGAATGAGGATGAATTGCAGCGGGCTATTGAGGCGTTGACCCATGACAAGACCATCATTATGATTGCCCACCGGCTGAAAACCGTTCGGAACGCCGACCAAATCCTTGTGTTAGACAATGCCCATATCGTCCAGCGTGGCACTCATGCAGAGCTGATCCAGCAGAAGGGCCTATATGCCGACTTTGTATCGGCCAGACAGGAGGCCATAGGCTGGAAACTGGCTCAGTAAAGGAGGTTCAGATGAAACTTCATGCGTCGGGTGAAGATTACCTGGAGGCTATCCTTGTTCTCCAAAAGAAAATGGGCATGGTACGTTCAGTTGATATTGCCCGGCACATGGGATTCATCAAACCGAGCATCACCCATGCCATTACAACGCTGCAGGCCGGCGGATTTGTTGAACGGGATGAGGACGGCTTCATTCGTCTGACCGATGTGGGCCGCGAGGTGGCTGAGCAGACCTATGAGAAGCACTGCTTTTTCACGGAAATGCTCATAGAGGCCGGCGTGGATCAAGAAACGGCTGAGGCCGACGCCTGCCGGATGGAGCACGCTATCAGTGAGGACAGTTTTCAGCACCTGAAGGTCAAGCATCAGGGATAAATCTCGTTTAGAAGGAGCGGGCAGAGAAAACAGATCTTTGCCCGCCCTTTTTCTCTGTGTTGAAGCTGCAAGATTTTGATGAAAATAACCGCCTGATGGGAAAAGTTATCGTTCAGTCAAAATCCAGCGATCTTTGACATTTACACTTAATATGGCGTTTTGAAACCATAAATAGATAGAAAGAACGGGAGGGATGTCTATGAGACGGAAAAATCAAAACAGCAGAGGTAATTTCAAGTTACAACAGGCGGTCTTATTCCAAAGAGAATGAGGCTGCCTTTTCTTTTATAATCCGACAAAAATCAACAAAGTTTTCGGAACAACACTGCACCTAAGATAATTGGCAGGCCCGCCGCCTGTTCATAACAGCGGCGGGTTCGTGTGCAAAGTGTGGTTCAGATGGCAGGGAGCCAGAAGTGCATGATGGAAAGATGGATCATGCACATAAAGAGGTTCGTCCATCTGCTTACATTTCGACACACAGCTTACTTTGCAATACGGTTCTTCCGCCGCCCTTTTCCTTTTCACAGGAGCAGGCGGGAACATCGCAAATCGAGCGATAAGCCTCCTCCTGCGGGCGCCGGAAGTCATGACGGACTTCTTTATGTGTATCACTCGGCCGGTAGCTCACCTTTGCGGTGTGCGGCCGGCCGCGTTTCTTTATATGGCAAGGCAAGACGCCCGTTAGTTCGGTGTCGGTCTCCGCCAAAGGTTCAAGAATTCCCTTAAAATTTTTGAACTATTTGGAGGATAAGGCCATGTGGCAACGAAATAATGGACGAGCAGAGGAAGAACTGCAAATCAAGTTTACAGGTTACTTAATCCAGGCAGTCAGACGAACCCAGCGGGATTATCTGAAGGCTCTTTATGCGTACAGCAATCAGGAGACCTTGACGGATACGATTTTTGCCGTGAGCCAGACGCTGGAGCAGGAAGTGATGGAGCGGCTGCCCCTCTGGGAGAAAATCGAGAGCAGCGCGCTCCTGTATGCCTTGAAACAGCTGGACGAGCGGGAACGGTATGTGTTCCTGGCCCGCGTGCTGGACAAGCGCCCATTCGATGTGATCGGTGTGCAGCTGGGATTGTCGTATAAGGGTGCGGCTGCGGTGTATTACCGGGCCATTCGGAAGTTGAAGAAGAGCATCGAGGGGGTGAACGGATATGACATTTGAACAGATGCTACGGCGAGCCAAGGACGGTGACCATGAGGCCATCACAAGCATTTTGCTCATGTATCGGCCCCTGCTGCTCAAGTATGCCGTGATCAACGGCAGACTGGACGAGGATCTGTACCAGGAGTTGTGCATCACGCTGATGCGGGCGATTGACCTGTTCCGGATTTAAGTCTATGAGAAAGGCCCTGAGATCACCGTCTCAGGGTCTTTCCCGTGGGCTTAAAAATTGACTTGCCGCCCGGGAACACCTTGCGCTGCAAGCTGTTCCGCCCAGCAGATTTATTCAGATGCAGCAATACTTTTTTAAATTATTCTCAAACTGCCTCATTGCATGGCAAAGGTTGCTCCACTATAATTAAGACGGGAGGTGTTGAGAGATGGCAAATGAAGATAAAAAAGATTTTAATGCAATGCTACACGATAGCAAGGATATGCCTAAAGTTCAGACCATTACTGATCAGAAAAGCATTGAGAAATATGGCGGAAGCAGAATGTACTTTGCCCCACCGATTGACTATGACAAGGTGATGAAACAAATTCCTTACGGCAAAGTAATCACTATCGGAAAAATCCGTGAATATTTTGCTGAACTGAACGGGGCGGATTTCACAGAGCCTATCACAGCCGGGATTTTTGTATCTATTGCAGCATGGGCGAGTTACCAGCGTTCCGAGGATGAAACCCCGTATTGGCGAACCTTAAAGGCAAATGGGGAATTGAACGCAAAATATCCCGGCGGTATAGAAGCACAAAAGGAAAAGCTGGAAGCAGAAGGTCACACAATTATTCAGAAAGGACGCACAAATATAAAATATTTCGTTAAGGACTATGAAAGTGTTCTTTTTAATTTGAAATAAGAAGTTTTAATTTGCTAAACGCATTTATTATCAGACCGGCCAGCCCTAAATTATCAAAACTGAATACCAGCTGGCCATCGGCGGCACCACTGAACAGGAAATCATTGAGACCTGTTGCTAATTCAGCAAGATTCGCATTGGCCTGACCTATTGGAAACAGGCCTGTTCTGTGTTATACTAAAATCAATGGAGGGGGTGAAGGCGCGATGAGTCCATTGGAAAAGAAACGGATTGCAGCGGTCAAGACGGCCGACGCGATCAACGCCATTGAGGGCGCGCCGATTTCCAGCTATGCACGGTCGCTGTCTGCCAGCTGGGCCCGCGGTGAGCTGACGGGCGAACAGATGAAGCAGGCATTGCTGGCATATCATCGCCGGATCGCGGAGCAGGAGCGCCAGAGCCGTGTCTGACCCGTACCTGTATGAAGATGTGCCTGTCTTGAAAAACAAGCTGGGCATCAAAAATGAGCAAACACTGGATCGCATCGAAGCCGAGCAATCCAGAGCAAATATGATGCTGTTATACGAACAGGGCTTTCAGGATTTTTCTCCGGATGGCCTGCGGGAGATTCACCGGACCCTGTTTGACGACATTTACGAATGGGCCGGTCAGTACCGCATCATCAATATCGAGAAGCGGGAGAAGCTGCTGGCAGGCCGAAGCGTTTGGTACAGCAACGAAGACAGGATCGAGGAAGATCTCGACGAGGCGTTTGGGCGGCTGAGAACTGCTCACTGGAACGGCATCAGCCGGGAACAATTTGTTCATCAGCTTACCAGTCTCTTTCCGCCAATCTGGCAGGTGCATCCCTTCCGGGAGGGCAATACCCGAACGGTTGTAATGATGATGACCTTTTTTGTGGAGCATCATGGATACTTTATGGATCAGGAGCTGATGGCTGCCAGTGCCGGCTATGTCCGCGACTCTTTTGTGATGGCCTCCCTGGATCAGTTTTCAGAATTTGAGCATTTGGAGCGCGTACTGCTGGATGCGGTTTGCGATGAGCCGATTGATTACAGTGAGGAGAGCCTGGAGGAGCCGACTGAGATACCGGAGAAATACCGCAAATATCAGAATGAGCCCTATGTGCCGGAGCCGCACTACCGGCGTGAGGAATAAAAGAAGCGCACAGCGGAAGAAAATCCGTTGTGCGCTTGCTTTATTTTGGTGAGGTGCCTGGGGCAACAAATTTGTAACCGTGGCCTCGGACGGTCTCAATGATACCGGCGCCCAGCTTGCGGCGGAGCTTATAGACCATGCTGGAGATCCCGGTCCAGCTGGCGTCAAAGGAGTCCGCCGCGACAGCCTCATAGATTTGGCGGGCGGAGAACACCTGCCCCGGCCGGCGGGCCAGCAGAAGCAGAATATCAAACTCCATCGGCGTCAGCTCCACCGCCTGGCCGGACTTCCACACCAGCCTGCATTGCGGATCGATTTGCAGAGAGCCAAAGAGCAGCGGTGTGTCTGCGGAGGCGGTTGCCGTGGAAAAGTCTGCGACAGACGAGAGGGCCGATATTGCTTTGCTAAAAAGGGCTTCTTCATCGTCCCTAAATGATAGAATTATAAACTTCCCAAGCAGCTCACCTCCAATCGTTCAAACTTCGCCCGCTTATTATCTTTTGGAATGTGCGGGGCGAATCATCAACAGGACGATACCCACGGCAAACAATACGCACTGAACGATAAGAACTGCAGCCGGCATAGAGAAGCCAGGGTCTAAAGTCCCAAGCGTTAATGGGTACTCGCCAAAGAACTGTCCATTCCAAATTTTCAAGGCATCAGGCAGTGGCAGGGCCATGCACCCGAAGGGAATTAACATCCATACATAGACCAGCCAAGGCCGGATCTGACCCAACAGCCAGCCGCTCCCGAGCGCAAATATCAGCGCCGGAACCAATGTGATCAAAACCGGGAAAATCAGTTGTCCCCAACTGTACCAGCTAAAATACTGTCCGTAAAAGAAAGCGGTCTCCGCGATACAAACCAAAGCCAGTAATACGGTTCCGGTCAAGGCTGCGGCGCATCGGGTAAGGGCATATCGTCTCGGAGAAACCGGGGTTGCATCCGTAAGGATATTTACTCGCTGCGCTTTACCGGATGTGAAGAATGTCAAAAAGAAGAGGGCACCAATCCACAGCAGTGGAATCATGCGGCTCAGGTAATCCCCGAAACTCCAGGGAGAGAACGGGGCGGTGTGTGACACCCCTAAAATGGTCACGCTGTTCAGTACCTGCCATCCATAGAACAGCAGGATCAGCAAAAGGCCAAAAAAGAATTTGTTCCACAACAGGCGTTTGCACTCATATTGAAATATCTTAATCAAGGTTCAAATCCTCCTCTGCCAGCCCGCAGGCGTTTAAGAAATCCTGATAGGTCAGATAGGGATACATGGGGTCCAGTTCCCGGTTGAACAGACGATTCAGGATTTGATCAAAAGCATCTTCGCCGCCCACCAGCTGCTCTGCTTTCAAAATTTTGAGCGGCATCTCGCAGTATTGCCGCACATAGGTCAGGTTCCCTGTAATCTCCAGCTGCTTGTCCTCCGGCAGATTCGCCAGGTAATCGGGATTGCGCACATAGAAATCCAAATAGTAGTCGTCCACAGCCTGCTGCCATTGGTCGATGTAATGTTCCTGGGCGTAGGCGTCCCCATATAGTTCTTTGACGATACGGTAGGTGGTGTAGACGGTCAGACCTTCGGCCGACCAGGGACTTGTGGCATCCGAAGTATCAAACATATTGCCAAGGCCCCACCATTGGTGAACAAGCTCATGGATCATCACTTCGCCTGCGCCGCCGCCCTTATCAGCATTTCCAAGGTTATCAGCGGTGAAGTCTGCCTCGTCAAGCAAGCTGGCGCCATTCGTGGCATAGCCGCCGCCAGTGACCCGGCTTTGGATGAGCTTGAGCGTTTCACCTGTCCCAAAGGACAAAGAGCCATAGTGCTCAGTACAGTAGTCCACCACAGATTTGACTGCCTCTACTGCACCCGCGGCTTCCATAACAGATTGATGTTTGCGGCCGTAGTAGAACTCAATGGTCATGCCGCCAGCCTCAATATTCTCACAAATATAATCCCCGGCATAAAGGATGCCGCCCGTGCCATTGGCCTCATAACGCCAGGTTTTGGTGCTGTTGTCGTGTTCTGCAATCACCTCTGCTTCACTGGAGCCAAATGGAATCGCAGTCATGGACGCAGGCAGTGTAATTTCAATGGTGGCAGGGTATCCATTTTCGCCCGGCATAACATTCATCAGGCGCGGGGAAAGAGCCGAGTTCTCCAGACACAGGTATTCTGTGCTGATCTCTTTGCTGCCCTGCATCGTGGACATATTGCGGCTCTCCTGCGGAAAACCACTGTATTCCATGACCAGCTCCGCTTGTTCATCAGCAGGAAGGGTCACTTCCAACATGGCCTCATTGTACTCCTGGTACTCGCTCACCGAGAAGGGTACATCTGCGCCGTTCACCTGCACATTGGAGATGGTATATCCGGGATTGATGCCAAAGGCCACATTTTGCTTCTGACCCGAAGTGTTCTGGAATTGATAGGATGCCGTGCCGGAAAGAGAGCCTGTGGAAGTATTGGGGAACACTTGTGCGCTGCGTCCAGTGCAAACTACATTTTCTGCGTAGGGCACCTCATAAAAAGTCATCGCCATTTCGTCCGGATTGCTTTGGTCAACCAGCGGCTGTGCGGCATAGGCAGTGCCGGAGCAGACTAACAGGAGCAGGGCAATGGCTGGACGGTAGATCCGCCGTGTGCTTGCGGCTAGGGAACCAAGTACCCCCTTCCCATATTGTCGAATGCAGAGATAGGAAACCGCCCAGACCCCGGCCAGGGCCGCCAGCCAGGTCAGGCGCATCCAGGCAACCGAGCGGAAGATGCGGAAGTTAGAGAAGTCATCCGACAGTGCCCAAACACAGGGATTGAGCCAGCAGAGCTGCCAATCATCCGCCCAAACGGTCAGGCTCAAGGCTGCAAAGGCGGCAAACAGCACCAGAGACAGGTCAACCCTCCGTGTAAACTGATAGGCGGCTGCAGCGGCCAGAATGGACAGCGGCAGGGCTAGCCCCATCAGGAGCAGATAGGCCAGTACAAAATCCATGCCGCCAAATACTGAACCAATGAGGTGCATACTGATGGGGAGCCAAACCAGCATCGTAAGGGCCACGGTCACAACCGCCACTGCCAGTAGAGCCAACAGGCGAACCAGGGCCATAGTCAGTGGAGATACTGCCGCGTCCATCAGAACATCCGCCCGGCTGCGGCTGACGCGATCCAGTTCAAATATTGTGAGCAGGCCAAACAGGATGCCGCCAACAACACCGCCAGCGATGGCAGGATTGGCAAGGTAGAGGGAGAGCATTGTAGTGGCCGTGGCCGGTTTGTAGAGGAAAAGGCCAGCTGCCGGGGAGATTACAGTCAGCAGAATCATAAGCCAGGTCAGCCGGTTTTGAAGCAGCCGTCCAAACTCCAGAGGGAAAAGCCGAATCGTCTTCATTGTGCCACCTCCCGGGAAATGAGATAGAGGTAAGCATCTTCAAGGGAGGGCTCATCCGCCTGCGCATAGGCCGGGAGTTTATCTGCGACTGCACGGCAGCGGATTCCCTGGCTGGTATTGACCCGGGCAGTAATATGTAGCCCCTTTTCCTGAACCTCGTCTTTCTCCCAAAAGACGCCCACATGGCCAGCAGCGGACTGGATCAACTGTTCCGGTGTTCCGGTGAACAGGATATTTCCGTGATTGATAACCACGATCTGGTCGCATACCGACTGCACATCTTCGATGATATGGGTGGAAAGCAGCACCAGACGGTCTTCTGCAGTGCGGGAGAACAGATTGCGGAAGTGAATCCGCTCTTCCGGGTCCAAGCCCACCGTGGGCTCGTCAAAAATCAGGAAGGGTGGATTCCCCAGCAGAGCTTGCGCAATACCTACCCGCTGACGCTGGCCGCCGGAGAGGGTGCGGATTTTGGATTTTGCCTTTTCTTCCAAATTAACCGCTTGGATTGTCTTTTGAATTGCGGCTTTGGAATTTGAGATCCCCTTGAGCGCAGCCATGTAGTCGAGAAACTGTGTGACCGTCAGCTCATCGAACAAGCCAAAGTCCTGCGGCAGATAGCCGAGTCTCGCCTTCAAAAGCCGGTCTGTTTTGGCAAGCGGCTGCCCATCCACCAGGATATAGGCAGAATGATTGTAGAGAATGACTCCTTCCAGGGTCCGGGCATAATCCGGATTGTCGGGGTCTTCCGTGGGGATCTCGAACTGCAGGGCGCCGCCGGCGGGAATTTTCACCCGCTGGAAACTCATCATCTGCAGGCCGTCCGCATCTTCCGCGATCTCATCGCTGCTGAAATCACCCTCCACCATCGCAGGGAGCAGGAAAGTGTTCCGCTCAGGAGTGTTCATCATAGAAGTGTTCTGTTCGTACATAGTTCGTTCCTCCTTAAAATTGGATGGTTGGCAGCCACTCAGGCGGCCAGCTGGTTGATACGGCTCCACTGCCTTGCCGGCATGGAGAGAATGTTGTAACCGATGCCCTCCAGTGCAGTCGCCCGGTCATAGTCCTGAACATCCTGGCTGTGGCGGGTCACCGCATTGGATAAACCATAGAGCGTCAGGTCGTTGCCCTCGATCAGCCGCTGCAGCACACCGGAACTTTCCTCATCGGTGATGTGGAAGTCCTTGCTGACCAGCTTGACAATACCGGGGACATCGGTGGTATTTATGCGGGCCTCCTTGGCCTCCCGCATCATGTTGACTACACGGGTAAAGCGCACCTCGTCTACCACGGCCCGCACCGTGTCCTGGATCTTCATGGCAAAGGCTTTGTCGTCGGCCTCCAGCGTCTTTTCCGAATACAGCTGATAGTTCTCCGAAGCCTCATTGACGCGGCCCACATGAGTGCGGCGCGTCTGGGCATCGTTTACAACCATACCGTTACTGCATACCAGCCGGTAGACCAGCGGCTGGATGTTCACCGATCCGAGTCCCACCTCGCTGTTGCTGATGATGATGCCGGACTGAACGATGTCGCCCGGCACGACCTCGGCCTCCAGGCGGGTGTTGACTACCTTGATATACATGCGGCTTTCTGTGAGCTGGCAACTCTCAAAGTGCATTCCCTCCATAGGATAGGCCTCCACCATGATCTCCATGAGTACGGCGTCGTCCATGCTGTATTTGCGCTTGGCAAGGGTCATCATCCTGCGGTAAGTGCTGTTGCAGGAGTTGGAGTGGATGGTGGTGCAGACGGTATGGCCGGTGCGGGAGCTCTCGGCGGCTGACAGGCTTTCCGCAGCGGACCGCATCTCGCCGACGCCGATGACATTGGGGTGCTTGCGCAGCACCCGCTCCAAGAGGAAGTCCTGGTTGATGTTCAGCGCCGGATTTTCGCTGGGCCGGGTCAGCAGATGAATGACGGAATTTAAGATATTCCCGTTTTCATCCCGCTTGACCAGATCAAACTCGCGGCTGCCTTCTTCTATGGTGATAAGGCGCTGGTTGTTGGGTACATTGGAGAGCAGCCAGGCCATGATAGTGGTCTTGCCGGAGCCGGTGGAGCCCGCGATGCACACGCTGACGCCATACCGGATACACGCCATCAGAAAGTGAAGCATCTCTGCGGTGGCGCTGCCGGAATCGAGCAGTTTCTGCTCGGAGACTGTCTGCTGGTTGACGATACGGATGGAGGCGTTGATGCCCACATCCGGGTCTACAATGGGCGTCTTATCCACAGAGATACGGATGTTTTTGTCCAGAAAGCCCACCACACTGGGCATGGTGTCGTCAATGACCATGCCGCAGGCATTGAGCATACGGCGCACCACATCAATGGCGTGCTGCGGGGAGGAAAACTTATCCGGGATCTTGATGCTGCGCCCGCCGGCCTCGATCACTTCGATGTCGTTGTAGGCGTTGATGTTGACTTCCTCAATGCCGGGCTTGTAGATCCACTTCTTGAGGAAGGAGTACCCGGCCATATCCTCATAGAGCTTTTCGCACAGTTCCTCGGTAGTCAGCCCTTCGATGGCGTATTTCCGCTTGACAATATACTGCACCATCAGCTCTTTGAGCAGTGTGGTGGCCCGCTCGGCGTTGCCCTCGCCGGCCTCGGCAATGGTGGAGGCGTGATTTTCAGCAAAATACCGCTGCACATCCTCCAGCACCTGGTCATAGGTCAGGTCCTGGTTGGCCACCGGCGCGAAGAATATGTCGTTGAGATTATTCATCGGCGTCATCCTCCTCGAACTCGTCCTCGTCGTCCGCATCCTCTGCCGCCTGCTCGGCCAGCTCCATCTGCTCCAAAGCGTCCAGCACCTTGTTGAGCGAGGCGGTGTACTTGGGATTGCAGTATTTGATGGCCTGGAACATCCCGCCTTCGGTGGCGCAGCGGTCAATTTCCTTGCCGTAGGGCAGCAGCCCATCCCAACCGCCGATGATATAGCCCATCTCATCCAGAGCGTGGAAGGGGCGGGCCATGCCGGCAAAAGTTATGTGCCGGTCATAATGGAACCGGCCATCTACCAGCAGGGGCTGATGGGCCTTCAGATAGTTGACGCCCTTTAAGTCGGGGGTAAGCAGGCGGATGACCAGATCACCGGACTCGATTGCTGCCGGAGTGAACACATTGGTCATGCTGGAACTGCAGTCCAGAATGACGAAATCCACCAGCTTTGCGGCAGCGTTGACCAGCTGGAGTACCATAGCATATTTGACTTCCGGATAGCTCAGCGGATTCTCACCGGCGGAATAGCCCATCAGGCCGATGAAAGGATAGCTTTTGAGCACCGTAACATGGCTTGCCACCAGTGTAGTGTCGATTTCCACGCTGCTTAGGACCTGCCCCACCGAGGCGTTGGTCTGGATGATCTGCTCCGGCAGCCAGACCGGGAGCATGGGGACGCTGATCTCCGCGTTGATGATGATGGCTTTCCGCTTGTCGCGGGTCAGGGCTTTTGCCAGGATGCAGGAAAACATGCTTTTCCCGCTCCCCGGGCTGCCCCAGACAGTAATGACTTTTCCCATAGGAAACTCCTTTCCCAAGGGTGGAATGCCCTTGACTTTTTGCAAAACAAATGTATAATATAAGATAGATTATCATAAAATGAATTATGATAAAGGAGGCGTTAACATGAAGTTTATCGGCAGACAACGAGAACTGGAGTCTCTTGAAAGGGAATACCAAAAAGACAGCAGCTTTGTTGTGATTTACGGCAGGCGGCGTGTAGGAAAAACAACACTAATTAAAGAATTTATCAAGAGTAAGCTGGCATTCTACTTTCTCGCAACGGAGGAAGTGGAATCACAAAGCATAAAACGGCTGTCTGGTGTTGTGTCCCGGGTAACACGGAATCCGTTGCTGCAGCGTGCAGCCTTTTCCGACTGGCTGGATTTGTTCCATATCATTGCGGAATTCCGGCCGGAGGAAAAGAAAGTCCTGGTTATTGATGAATTTCCCTATCTGGTTAAGTCCAATCCGGCGTTCCCGTCTATTCTGCAAAACGCATGGGACGAAGTTCTCAAGGACAGCAATGTGATGCTGATTCTTTGCGGCTCCTTGATTGGAATGATGCAAAAACACGCGCTGTCTTATGACAGCCCCCTGTATGGCCGCCGGACTGCACAGATCCGGTTGGCGCCTTTACCGTTCCCGGATGTGTATGCCGCTCAGCATCTCTCTTTTGAGCGTGCGGTGGAGCAATATGCGATTACCGGCGGCGTACCCAAATATCTGGAGTTTTTCAACGATCAGGAAGGACTGCTGGAACAGGTGGAGTCTGCGGTTCTCTCGAAGAACGGTTTTCTGTATGAAGAACCAAACTTTCTGCTGAAAGATGAAGTGGTATCCGCTGTCAACTATTTTTCCATTATCCGCGTGATGGCGGATGGAAACCACAAGCTGGGGAAAATTGCGGGAGCTCTGGGGACAGAAACTTCCGCGCTGACGCCATATCTTTCCACGCTCAGTGACCTTGGCTTTGTCGTGAAGGAAACGCCGGTTACGGAGAAAAATCCGGAGAAGTCCCGTAAAGGCCTTTATTTCATCTCTGATAACTTTGTGCGTTTCTGGTTCCGGTATGTCTATCCATATAAAGGGGAACTGGAACTGGACAATACGCAGATTGTTCTGGATGAAATCCGAAAAGACTTCGTACAGAAGTTTGTGGCCTTCGCCTATGAAGATATCTGCAGATCCATTTTTGCAGACCTTTGCAGGGAAGGTGCCATTGACTTTGTTCCCTCGCGGATCGGAGCTTACTGGCTGAATGATTTGGACAGCGATACGGAAATTGATGTGATGGCGGTGGACCATCAAAACAAGCGATTCTTTGCCGGCGAGTGCAAATACCACAATAAGCCGGTGGATGCGCCTGTCTTTTTTGCTCTCCGCGATAAGGTGCAGGCTTCTGGCGAAATCCAAAAGGTATGGAAAAGCTATCAGCCTATTTTTGGGATATTTTCTAAAAGCGGTTTTACCCAGCGTCTTGTTGACTTGGGCAAAGAAAATCCGCAGCTTTTCCTGATTAACGAGGATCATCTTTCTACCCAGCAGTGAGGAAACGGGCGGTGAATCTGTTCACCGCCCATTTTTATTCGCCGTCTTCCGGGATGCTGTCCGCAGGAGTTGTTTCCACACCGCCTTCCGTATTCTCGGTGCCCGCTTCGCCTGTGGACTCGCTATCTGCGGCGCCTTCAGCAGTTTCTCCGCCATCCTGGCTTTCAGCATTTTCTTCAACCAGTGTTTCGGGGAAGTAGATCTCCTGAAGCGTCTTGTCCTGCTCAGCCAGCAGTTCCTCGGCCAGCTGGTCGTTGTTGCGGGAGATCAGCGCCACATGGGCCACGCCGTCATTTTCCATCTCAGTAATGATACGGGCCTGCTCCGGGCTTGCCAGCACAGTGATGGTGGCAGACTGCTGCGGCTCTTCGTCCTCGGTAGGCTCCTTGGTGTTGTCCACATTGATACCGTCAGAGTCGGTGACCGACAGCACCTTGACAAAGCGCAATTCCGGCACCTCTTCCGCCGTCTCCAGGAAGTGATAAATGCGGATGATGTCGCCCGGCTGCAGCTTATCCGACAGGCCGGAGGCCAGCGTTTTCACAGTCAGCGAAATGGCGACCTTGCCAGAGGGGATGTCGTTGAGCGCCACATCCGAGGAAACAGGGACGGTACTGACCTTGCTGGTGAGGATATAGTCGCCTGCGGCCAGCTCGGCCGTTACATACAGGCCCTCCACATCCTCCATGCTGTGGGCCACATTGGACGGGAGATTGTACCCGCCCACTTCTACGACTTCGGCATTGTCGCTGGTGATCTTTTCGCCCTTCAGCACCGGCTGGGTGATGCGGACGATCTCCGTCTTGCCGTTGGTCTGCCGGGCAATGGTGGGCAGTGCCACAAATGCGATGACCGCCGCCAGAACCAGGGACAGAATGCCGAAGATAAATCGGTTGTTGAGTTTCATAAGCATCTCTCCTGTCATAAAAATAGTTCAGCCAGCGTCGCCACAGAGCAGCCGCAGGCCAGAAAAGGTAAAAACGGGATCGCGGTGGGCTGTTTGTCCCGCAAGAGCCGCCGGTACAGCAGCACCACCGGCATGGCGAAGCCGGCGGCTACCAAAAATACCAGGGCCATGCCGGAGGGACCATAGACCAGACCCAGTACCCCGCAGAATTTGATATCCCCGCCGCCCATGCCGCTGCCGCCGGTCGCCATAGCAGCGGCCAGCGGGATGCAGAAGCCCAGCAGCGCGCCCATCAGCGCCTCGGTCACAACAGGCCAGATAAAAATGGGCATCCGGTCATACTCCAGAATGAAGTAGACCTGGATCAGCGGGGCCAGCGCGGCCAGGGGGATAAAAAAGACGAGCGCCCGGTCGGGCACCCGCCTGTATAGGATGTCGTAGACGGCAAAACCCGTCACCACCAGAAAAACAGTGAGCAGGTATGCCATCCACACATTACTCTCGATTGGTGTACCAGTCATCATAGAGGCTCCCGTCAATGGAAACATAGTCATTCAGGTTGATACTCAGCATCCCGTCCGGCGTCCAGGTATCCCAGACCTGGGTGAAGACGGTGTAGTTCGTCGCATCCGGGAACCAGATGGGGGTAAAGTGCACTTCCCGGCTGTAAGTAGAGAACTCATTGGGCTGGAAGGTGAATTTGGCGCTCCGGCCGCTGGACACCCGCTGCAGCAGGCGGAGATAGGTTTCATACTGGAACTCCGGGAACACCGAAAAGGCCGTCTGCGGATGGGTGATGTGGCTGGTGGGCGCGTCGGTGGAGAGCGTGGCTGTCACATCCTGCTTGACGCCGTACCCGCTCTTCATGGACTTTCCGGAGGCTGTCGGTACGATATCGTCCGGCATCAGGGACATAACGCCACTGATGGAGGCAGAATAGCCGGTGTACTCATATTCCCAATAGCCTTCATCGACCCAGTGCCCGCCGTCTTCCCCATGGTCGCACCAGACCCATACCGGCACCCAATAGCAGCTCCAGACGCCCCAGTTAGCGGTGAGCTTCTGCGTTTCGTTGGGCAGGGACGGTACCGTATAACCGGGGTTGGTATCAGTCGCCACCGGGTCAGGCGGAATATGCTCATTCAGGTCCACAATTTCCGCCACAAAGGTATCCTGGGCGGTATAGGCCCCGCTGACGGATACCGTGATGGTGACTGTCTGCGGTGTGGTGGGGGTATGCCACTTGACCCAGACCACCTGGCTGTCACCTGCGGGGATCACCACATCGTTGACTCGGTAGGTGGTGCCGAGGATGTGGAAGGTCACCGAAGCGGGATTATCCGGCGTCAGGTCGGTATCCGTCCGCAGGGTGACAGAGGTAATGACATCGGTATCTACCCGGTACTCCACATCGGGGGCTTCAATATCCCCCTCGGGCGGGGCTTCATCAAACCAGACAATGCCGACGCCCAGTGTATTGATGATGTCGGAATTGTTCTGCGTCCCGGTGGTGTTGCCGGTCCAGGCGGAAATACCAAGGTCGCTGAACTCCAGAAACATGGACAGCGGCAGGTTCTTATGGGTCAGCGAGGTCATGGTCCGGCGCAGGTTGCCGCCGGACATCTGATCGTAAAGGCCGGCCTCGGTGGCCGTCATGCAGTAATATTGGCCGTTGTGGGTAAAGTAGGCGATGGGCTCGATCAGCAGCTTATATTCTCCAGCGATCATCCGCTCATAGTCCACACCCGCAGCCTGGGCGACCATCATGCAGGCATATTCCGAGCAGAAGTACCGCTTGATGGCGTCAATGTTGCTCTGGCCCTTGCTGCTGACGATGGTGGGCATGGACTGCGCGGGCTTGATGCAGGAATAGGCCACCCCGGACTGGAGGGAGAGGCCAGTGCCGCTCAGGTACTGCAGTTTGTTGACTTTGCCAAAATGAAGGATGCTGCTTTTCTGCGTCCGGTTGGAAAAGTCCAGCGGTGAGGACACGGCAGCACCGCTTGCTGCGTCTACAACCGTGATACGCACGCCATCATTGCCGGGATTCCAGAAGTTTGAGGATGTGCCTTGCCCCATCCCGCCGCCGCCACCGTCAATGTTCCCGTTGCCTCCTGATGCAAATGCCGTGGAAGGGATGAGACAGAACACCAGGGCGAGGCTGCATAAGAGGGCGAGAAGTCGTTTCAAATACATCACGCTCCGTTCTTTTTGAAAATAAGAAGGCCGCCACAATCCCGTGACGGCCCTTCAGGTCCATATTCAGTTGTAGGTGGTCAGCCGCCCATGTTGCCGACCTGCTTGTTCAAATCGCCGTCGCTGTCGCCGGTGGACTGCTGCACATCGCCGGGGACTACCCAGCCAAATACCGGATCATAGACAGCGCCGCTGCCATTGCTGGAGCCGGGGGCCGGCTCATTGCTGGAAGTGGATTCCTCTGCGGGAGGAGCAGTGACTTCCGGTACTGCCGGGTCGGGATTGACCTCATGCTCTTCGCCGGGGTCTTCGATCTCCGTCTTGCCTTCCGGCACAGGGGGAGGCGTTTCTTCCGGCTTTTCCGTATCGGTAAAGTCGATTTCAACCTCGCCCTCGGATTCTGAGGTCACCTTGGGATATTCCTCTTCGGCGCTGGAAGACTGACCGGGCGCATAGGCATCTGCGCCCCCGCCTCCGTCGCCAGACTGCACACCGCCATCCGACCAGTCGCTGCTGGTGCTGCTGGGCGGGGATTCATTCGGCCGGAATTCTTCCGTGCGGTCCCGGCTCACGAACCAGCAGATGCCCAGAATGGCAACGCAGAGGACGGCCAGGGCCGAAACAATAAAGCCTTTGGATTGAAAAAACTTCTTCATGTGTGTCCACACTCCTTTTTGCTGTTATATAAAGCCTATACTGCGGAGCTGACTGGATTTCAACAGCGCCGCTAAAATTTGGTGTTGTGGTAGCCGGTCAGCTCCACCCGCTGTGTGATGGTGGGGTAGCTGTGGCCGAACATTCGGATGTAAAAATCTACATCACAATAGAAAATATATTCCACCCGGTCGCCCACCACATTGAACTCCAGGCTGATGTCGGATACCTCATAGTCCTCGGTGGAAAGCGGGATCTTCTCCGCCAGGCCGCCGGCGACAGTGGCCTCCAGCATTTCCGTATAGTCATTGCTGGAATAGAGGGTGCGCAGGTATTCCTCGAAGTTGGTTTCTCGCTGGGAGCGGTAGGTGTCCGCATAGATGGTGGCGCTCAGGTTGTTCAGCTCCATTTTGGCGCCGTTGCGGATGTTGATGCAGGTGATCCGCACCGAGGCGTACAGGAGCAGGAAAGAGATGAGCATGACGACCCCGACTACAAAAAAGCAGGCAAAGAAAGTGATCTCGCCCCGCTCGTTGCAAAGCGGCCGGCGCAGCCGTGAAAGAAAACGCTTCATAGGCCACCTCACTTCCAGTAGTGCTCGCTGACGCCGGAGCCGCGGGCAACCACCGTGATGTTGACCAGATCCAGGTTCCAGAAGCCGCCCAGTTTGGCCTCGCCCTCAATGGTGATGTAGAAAGGGGTCCCCAGCTGGATGGCCCGGGACATCCCGGACGGCGTAGGCGTCTTGTATGTGGCATCGATGGAGTATGTGATATTCTCCGCGCCCTCGATCTCCGAGCACAGGAAGTCAAAGAGCGAGTCGGTCTCGCTGTTGATGCCGCCGGACAGCTGGATTTGCTTGACCATCTGATCTGCCGCATGGTCTAACTCCTGTTTTGTGGAGATGATGCCGAACAGGTCGATGATAAAGGCCAGCAGGATAACGGCGATGAAGATGAACACCACCGTGGAGAAATAGTTGGCCTCGCCCCGTTCGCTCTTCAATGTCCTGCGGACTTTTTGCAGGAAAGTATGAATGTGAACCACCACCTTTACTTACAAATGAAAAACAGCCGTCCCGACCGGAACGGCTGCATTACAAAGTTTTGACTGTACCAAGTATAGCAGATTTGGATTTACGGCGAAAGGGCAGGACTGCGCCAATGTATGGGCAATCCTGTGCCAATTCAATGTGTTGTTGTTAAAAACAAGAACGACAAGCACACATCATCTTAACTGAAGATAATGTGTGCTTGTCAAAGCAACGGAGGCGAGTTCTATACGGTCTGCATGATGCTCACGAGAAAGCCTACGCACAATTACAGCAATGATTCAACCAGTTGATAGATGTCGGTGAATGGATTAACGGCGATCCCAAACGGTTTATTGCAGTCATTTTGAATATGGTATTGTTCTACACGCTTGGCGTTCTGGATCGCATCAGTTGTATGTTCAGATAACTGCGCATACACATCGCCGGCTTTTTCATAATCCGAGAGGTAGGCGGTCAAGGCTGTCTTCACTGCAGGGTAATCTTTGAAAAATTTTGTTGTGTACTGAAAATGCAGCAAATACCAAAACTCAAAGCAGGGATTCGAGATTGCGATGTGAATTCCCTTTGCATCTGCCAGTTTCCTTGCTCTGGAGAGCAAGGTGTCCTTGGCGGCGATAGGATCAGGATTATTATAGTTTACATCACCGTCAGCAACGACCCACACCGCATCCCCATTTGATGCAGAAATCTGATTTTTATTTTGATATTCCACGGCTTTCCGAATCAGGCCAAGGTAATCGGTTTCACCTCCTTTGGTGCGGCTGCCGACCACACGAATGTCAATATTGGTCTGGCGGCTGCGATAATGTTCAAAATACTTCGGTTCAGTTTGAGAACCCTCTGTTACAATCAGAATGACAGGTTTTAGTTTTCTGCGCCGCTGCCCACGCTTTTCAATTTGTCCGCGTGCCATTTACAGCCCTCCCTTGATAAAGGGAATCGCACCAAAACGGCCGATCAAATAACCCTTTTCTACTTTAGTGTCTTTGCGAACGGAAAAATCGTAAAGGGAGAACAGATCGGTGGCTGCTGTCTGTTCGTCTTTTTCTGTGAACCAAATTTGATCTCTTCTCAACAAATCCAGATCAAGAAGATTGGTGCTGTGAGATGTGAAGATCAACTGAGCACCCTTTGGATTGAATTCTGTGCTGTCAAACAGGGATACCAGATGCCTGGTCAATAGAGGATGCAGATGTGCGTCCATCTCATCAGCCACAAGAAGCGTTCCCTGGTCTAAAGCCTTTTTCACAACGCCGATCAGTTTGAAGTAACTGTTGGTGCCGTCAGATTCCTCTGCCATATTTAACGCATAGGATAACGCATTTCCATTGGTATCCTTTACCGTGTGAATGGCCTCAATATTTGCAAAGCTGTCACCGTGCTGCGAAGGAGCAGGCTCTGCATCGCGCATTTGCAAAGCCTGTATTCCCAAATCTGCAACACGCAGCATAGATGCGATCACGCGCCGGTAATCATCATCTTTCAGCTGCTCTGCCTCAAGCCCATAAGCGTCCGCCACGGAATTCTTCGTGATAATCTGACAAGAAGCGAACCACTCCAAAACCGGAATCACTTTAGAGTAACTCCAGTTTGATGCAACTGACAAGTAGAGTTTGTTCGCAGAAGTGCGCTCCTTGAGCGTGTTTTGTTCATCTATATCCACCGTAAAACGAAAATCTTTGGTATTTTTTCTCTCAAAAATAAGCGCCTGTCTGCCGTTGGGATAGTAATATAGGTATTCTTCTGTAACAGCCTTATCTGTCACAGAAAAACCATACGCATATCGGATACCTTCAGTGGTAAAGATGACCTCAAAGCTGCTGGGGCGCGTTGGCGTTTCCGGATCAAACTTGAAAGGCAAACGGTCAATGGTCTTATGAAGCTGCTGGTTATGTGAGGTCAGCACATAGTTTACCATGAACCAGAACGCGTTTAGGACATTAGACTTCCCCGAAGCATTGGCTCCGTAAATGACAGCAGACTTCAAATAGCTTTTATTTCCATCCATGATAAGATGCTCTGGATGCTCATTATCCTTGCTGGCCAGCAGGGATAATACAACCTTATCTTTGATGGATAGAAAATTCTCCACACTAAATTGAATCAGCATAAGCGACCTCCTAAACCTTTTCTTTTATATATTATAGCCCGTATTTTGTGAAAAATCAACGCAAACGCAAAATAAATTCTTTGAAATGGGAATTTGGAAGGAAGCCTATGTGATAAAGATATACAGCGGTAGATCTGATAATGACAAAAAAGAAACCTGGAGAGCAGTTCGTTACTACTCTCCAGGCACTTTTGCTTTTACAGGTTCTGCCGGATGATCCGCGTGATGATGCCCACGGCCACGCCCCGCTCCATATCCAGGCGGGTGACGGCAAAGGACACATCATCCTTCTTTCCGGGCATCCGGTAGTCGTAGCAGGAGTGGGCTACCGCATTGACGCCATTGGCGAGCCGGACATAGACCACGCCTTTATGAACATCGGTGACCTTTCCTGCATACTTGCCCTGGATGCGGCACTTCTGCAGGTTGTCCCGGTCAGTGTTTTCCGAAGTGCTCTTGATGTCGGCCCGGATGCCCAGATCCTCCAGGCTGTTGCGCCGCACACTGAGGATGCGGACCAGCACTTCATCGCCCACAGAAAACCGCTCATGAGCGTCGCCGATCCAGTCCCAGGCAAGGTCGCGGGCCAAAATCGAGCACTCCACCCCAAACACCTCCACACGGACGACCTTTTCCGCCACAGCGATGACCCTGGCCTGGACAATCCGGCCCTCGTAGACGCGGTACATCCCATCCGGGTCCAGATCGAAATAGAAGGTCTGGCGCTTGCGCATCATGGCCTCCCGGCGGCTGGCTACCACGCTGCGGGTCTTGGAGTCGATGCCCCGCACCACAAAGTCAATGTCGGCGCCCAGCATATTCCCCAGGATCTTGTTCTGGCGCAGCATCAGGTCAGTGTATTCCTGGCCGGAGGGGCTGCGGCCCAGATTGATCATCATTTCCTTCAGGGGGATGATGATGCGGAATCCCTTGTAGTCCACCACAGCCACCGTCTTGCGGTTGTCCAGCTGCTCAATGCCGCCCAGTTTGCCGGTGAGGATGCGGCGGGTGCGGTAGGCGTTGTGGATCTCATGCCAGATGATGTCCTCGCGGTCTTCCTGCGTCTCCACATCTTCCCGGCTGCGGATGGTCAGGATTGAAGGCTCACTGCGGCGGGGAGCGGCGGTGCGTCTGGGAGTAGAAGTGGGAGCAGGGGCGGCCTCTGCCAGCGGTTCGGCCAGCGAGGCAGGAACTTCTGCCGCAGCCGCTTCACTATCATCAGACGGCACATCTTCCTCAGCGGGAGCCATCGGCGCAGGAGGCTCTGCTTCTGCGGGAACTCCTTCCGCCGGCGCCGTATTTTCGACCGGTGCGGTCTTTTTCCTGCGGGTGGCCCGCTTGGGCTTGGGCGGTTCCGGTTCCTCAGCCGCTCCAGAAACAGGCTCACTGGGGACATCGGCTGCACCATCATCAGCGGGAACAGCAGAGGCACCTTCGCCATCATCACTGTCAGAGCCCTCTGTCAGAGCGGCGTCATCATCGCCGGGAAGGGCGTCTGCCACCGTAGCATCGGTGTCCATCTCACCAAACATCTCGCTTTCGGTGAGTTCCGGGAGGCTGCCGTCATCCTCAATGGTGGTTGCCTCTTCATCCGGCTGGTCCATAGAGGCCAGCAGCTCATTCAAATCGCCGCCATCAGCGGGTGCCGCCATATCAGCCTGCGCTTCATCAGGGGGCGGAGCGTTCTCCACGGTAACCGTGGTCTCAGGTGCGGTATTTTCCTGCTCAAGCAATTCTTTTTTCTTGGTTGCCATAAGTAAAAACCTCCTCGTATTATAAAGTAGTAGTGTTTATAGACCCTCTCCAAGGTCTATATGCTATACTGTTGGAGATAC
>NZ_JBBMFA010000055.1:0-6174 GCF_040096265.1 Ruthenibacterium intestinale | reverse complement strand
GGCATCCCATCAGGATGCCCGCCCGGTTTTGTTTTTCAGAGAACGCTTAATCCCGCCGGCGGCCGCCGAACAGGAGGATCAGCCGCAGCAAGTTGGCCAGGCTGACGATCAACGCGGCCACATAGGTGAGGGCCGCGGCGCTCAGCACACTGCGCACCCCGTCGTGCTCCTGGGGCGTGACCATCTGGTACGCGTCCAGCGTGGCCAGCGCGCGCCGGCTGGCATTGAACTCCACCGGAAGAGTGATGAGCTGAAACACCGTGACCAGGCTGAACAGCAGAATGCCGAAACTGACCAGCGGCTGCCACCCCAGCACAAAGCCCAGCAACACCAGCGGAATGGAAATGGTGGACCCGATGTTGGTCAGCGGGATGATGGCGTTGCGAATGGTCAGCGGCGCGTAACCTGTGGCGTGCTGCACCGCATGGCCTGTCTCATGGGCAGCCACACCCACAGCGGCCACCGTGCTGCGATAATACACGTCCTGCGACAGACGCACCACCCGCTGGGTGGGGTCGTAGTGGTCGGTGAGGTTGCCGGGCACCGCTTCCACCCGCACATCGGAAAGGCCGTTGGCGTCCAAAATGCGGCGGGCCGCCTGAGCGCCGGTCAGCCCGCTGCACAGCCCCACGGAGCTGTACCGGGCAAAGGTGCTTTTGACGCGCATCTGCGCCCACAAAGCCACCAGCATGGCCGGAATGACCAGCAAAATGTAGTACCGGTCCGGCAGAAAGAAAAAGGGCACGATTCCAAACTCCTTTGCAAAAGCGCTTTTTGCGCCTTCTTTTTTCTATAGTATGCCATGAATTTGTCAAAGAAATGTGGAGAAGAAAAAGACAATACATGAACAATCCCGTTTTTGTAAAAAAAAACCGGCGCCTTTTTCAGGCGCCGGTTTTCGGTTTTGTGAAGCTTACTCCGACAGCTCGTGGGCCAGATCCTTGGTGGCCTCGTACAGGCGGTCGTAGATGCTTTGGAACTTCTTATATTTTTCGTGGTTTTCCATGTTGGGCTCATAGCTCTTGCCCGGTTTGATGAACTTGGTCAGGCTGGCAAAATTCTCAAACCCGTCGTAATGCACACCCAGCGCCGCCATCATGGCGTCGCCAAAGCTGGCGCCCACGGTCACGGCCGGCGTGCTGATGGTCTTGCCGGTGATATCCGCCACGATCTGCATCCAGGCGGGGTTCTTCACGCCGCCGCCCACTGCGAAGATCTGGTCGATGACCACGTTGTCGTGGCTCTCCATCAGCTTGATCTGCTGGTTGACCGAATAGCCCACGGCCTCCAGCGCGCTGCGGTACATATGGGCACGGGTGTGGGCCAGCGTCAGGCCAAACAGCACACCCTTGGCGTCCGGGTCATTGATGGGGGTCCGCTCGCCTGCGAAATAGGGCAGGGTCACCAGACCGTCGGAACCAACGGGCACGTCCTCCACGCCCTGCATCATGGTCTCGTAGGCGTCGGGGCCGCCGGATTTTTCCAAAGCCAGCGCATCGGGGAACACGGTGTCCCGATACCATTTGGTCAGGCTGCCCGCGGCGTTGGTGCCGGCGGAAATATCGCACAGACCGGGCACGATGAACTGCTCGCGCCACAGCCGGTCGTCGTCCACCAGCTCTTTGGTGCCCAGGATCATGTAAATGGAAGAGCCGAACTGAACCATCATTTTGCCCGGTTCCACCACGCCGGTGCTGATGGCCTCAGCGCCGGAGTCATCGGTGCCGGTGATGACGGGCGTTCCCTCGGCCAGGCCGGTCTCGGCGGCGGCCTGCGCGGTGACGTAGCCCGCGATGTCGTTGGCTTCCTTCACCACGGCCAGCTGGTCCGGACGGCAGATGGGCGCGCACAGTTCGGGCACGGGCTGCCAGGTCTCCTGGTCATACAGCGGGTTGAAGCTGGCCAGACCCAGGAACCGGTCCACCACGTACTCACCCGTCAGTTTGGCGGTGATGAAGCTGGACCCGGTCAGGAATTTGTACGCCTTGGCGTAGACCTCCGGCTCCTTGTTTTTGATCCACAGGATCTTGGGCATTACGTCGCTGGAACACAGGGGGCGGCCATACCATTTTTTGATCTGCTCTTCCCCGTACATCTCGGTCAGCTGGGCCATCTCGTCGGTGGCGCGGGCGTCGATGCCGTACAGAATGGCCTTGCGCAGCGGCCGGCACTGCTCATCCACGGGCAGGCAGTCCGCGCCCAGGGCGCTGGCGCCCACGGCCTTCACGTCTTTGGGGTCCACGCCGGATTTCTCCAGCAGCGCCC
The DNA here is from genome assembly GCF_040096265.1 of Ruthenibacterium intestinale. NCBI lineage: Bacteria > Bacillati > Bacillota > Clostridia > Eubacteriales > Oscillospiraceae > Ruthenibacterium > Ruthenibacterium intestinale. The sequence continues at coordinate 3,909 of NZ_JBBMFA010000055.1, read as the reverse complement.
GGCTGATGGTGCAGAAATCGCCCCACCAGTCCTTGTCGGCGTCATGCTCGAAATGGTTGGGCTTGGGGTTGGTCATGGCGTGCTCGGTGGCATGGGTGGCGATGATGTTGCATTCGCTGTCGATCAGCACGCCCTTGCTGGAGTTGGTGCCGGTATCAATGCCCATGAAATACGCTTTGCTCATAAAAACCCTCTTTTCTGTTTGTTTTCGTCAGGAATGGAGAAGGAACTTCTCCACAATGTCCGCCACGGCGTCGTGGTTGTTGTCGTGGGGCGTCACATAATCTGCGGCGGCCTTCACCTGCGGCAGCGCGTTCTGCACGGCCACGCCCACGCCCGCGTTTTGGATCATTTCCAAGTCGTTGTTGTAGTCGCCCGCGGCAATCACCCGCTGCACGGGCACCTGCAAAAGCTGTGCCAGGCGGGACAGGCCCTGCCATTTGGTGATGCCGCCCGGCATGATGTCCACGCAGCCCGGTTCCGAGTGCACGTGCACCAGAGGCAGCTGCGCCTGGTCGATAAAGCGGCAGATGGGTCCCCGGTCCGCTGTAGCCATGAAGCCTTCAATGCCGGTCAGGGGCAATTCGTCCGGGCTGTGGAACAGCACCGGCGTGACGCCCACTTTTTCCACATAGTCCAGAAGTCCCTGATCCCGCCGGTTCACGGCCCAGTAAAGGCCGCTGACCACGTGCAGGATCCAGTCCTCCTGCAGGCAGCGCTGCGCCAGCGTGCGGGCGGCATCCGCGTCCACCAGCGTGTTGGACAGCACCGCCCCGTCGGCCGTGCGCACCAGCTTGCCGCCGTTGTTCAGCACCAGATAGTCCGCGCAGCGAAAATCTTCGCCCAACGGCAGCATATCCACGTCCCGCCGGCCGGTGGCAAAAGCCACCGCATGCCCGGCGGCCCGGGCGGCGGCCAGCGCCTGTTTTGTCCCTTCGCCCAGGCGGCCCTGATCGTTGCAGGCGGTGCCGTCCAAATCCAAGGCCAATAAACAGAGCTCCATCCTATGCACTCCCTTCCTTGATTTTGGCTCAGGGTTGCCCATAATAGCCACGCTCTGCGCTCTCCTCTGCAATCTGGCGCTCGGATAACTCAGGAATGGAACGCCCAGTACTCATCGCAGCCAGATATGTTTTACTGGCTTCCTCCAAATAAACAGCGGCGGTCAGTGCTTGGTCGATGTTTTTTCCATACGCCATAACACCGTGGTGTTTCAAAATAACCGCCAGAGCATCCCCCGCATATTCCACGGTGGCAATCCCCATGCCCTCATCCGAGCTGGGTGTAAACGGCGCCACCTTTACTGCGGAGTGCACTTCATCAATAATTGTTACTAGGGTTGCCGGCAACTCGTCACATACCAAACTCACTGCTGTGGCATAAGGCTGATGTGTGTGCAGAATAACCTGAATATCCGGACGGTGTGCAAAAACGTACAGAATAGCATCTTTATCGCTGGTGGGGCGCCGAAATCCCTCCACCGTGTTCCCTTGCGCATCAATCAGTACAATATCATCCGTGGTCATAGTGTCATAGCTCATAGCAGAAGGCGTAACCAAAAAATTACCGCATGGCATACGCATGCTTACGTTGCCGCCGCTAAGTACCACAAGGCCGTAGCGCTGCATTTCCCGGGCACAGTCGATTAATTGCTGCTTTTCCTTTTCGTACATACAGATTCCTAAACCTCCTTGTCGGCGTATTCCTGTACCAGCCGACGTATACGATGATAGGCGGCTACTGGGTTCGGTGCCTGGAAAATCGAGCGGCCAATGACAAGTCCGTCCACCCCAGCCGTCACGATTTCTTGTAGATTGGACTCGTTTACGCCGCCATCTATCCAGATTTCAGTTTCCGGGCGCAGAAAGGCTTTCGCCGCACGTACCTTTGCCAGTACTCCGGAACGGAACGGCAGGCCGTCGTAATCCGCTTCGACACTTACAAAGATAACGTAATCAAGCTGGTCAACATAAGGTAACAGTACCTCGGCGGGTGTTTTAAGATTCAGCGCCAACCCACAGTATCGAGCGCCGTTTTTCCGGGCAGCGCTCAGGAACAGGCTAGGGTAGGGCAGCGCTTCCACATGCGCACAAATACGTTTTACACCACACGCACAAAGCGCCTCCACATAGTCGCACGGATTCAAAACTTCCAAATGCGCATCCAGCGGTATATCCGTACGGCCCGCAACCGCCCGCACAATATCCATGCCGAAGCTGATTCCCCTTACAAAATTTCCGTCGTCGATATCCAAGTGCAGATTTTCCAAGCCACGCAGCGCATCAAGCTGTGCGCCCAAGTTCAGTAAATCTCCCGACAAAAGAGAGGGACTGACAGTAAACAACGTTCATTCCTCCTTTTTCGGTGTGTGGAATAAATCCAAAGCCATTAAAGCGCGCTCAAACATTGCGAATTTTTTCGCGTAGTGCCGACTATACTCCGGCCTCGGGCAAAACAGCTCGCCTACCTGTACCATGTGCTCCACGGCATCCTCAAGCGAACCGAATACTCCGCAGGCAACGCCCGCGCCCATGGCTGCCCCCTGCGCACTGAGCTGGCTGCTTTTCAGCGTTTCCACCGGCATCTGCAGTACGTCTGCCATCATTTGCGCCCATACGCGACTTTTCGCAACACCTCCGGATAAGCGTGCAACCCGGTAATCAGATACCGGCCGCTGCAGGCTTTTCACGTGAAACATGGTGCTAAACACTACCCCTTCATAAACCGCTTGCAATATATGATTGCGGTCATGGTAGCTGGTCAGGTTCAAAAATGCCCCTTTTGCATCCGGGTTAGTCGCAGAACTGAACAGATATGGCACAAAAATAATATCATTGTCGAACGGGTCAGTTTTTTCCACCAGAGTATCACATTCCTGATAAAGCTGTTTTCGGGGAACTCCCGGTCTATCCGGCTCGAGAAACTTTTCTACAAACCAGTCAAAATTACTGGCCGAGGTTGGGCTGGAATCCTCCACCAGAAAATACCCTGGCAGGAATGAGAGGGTCACGGTATTGGCATTTTTTTCATAATCCGTATTGACGTTTTTCTTCAGATACTCATTAATAGACCACGTGCCCGCAATCAGGCACAACACGCTGTCGTCCAATACGCCGCTCGCCAACGCGCCGGCATCTATGTCAAAGTAGCCCCCTGCCACAGGTGTGCCCTCGGCCAAGCCGGTAGCGGCTGCCGCCTGCGCGGTGACATACCCGCTAATCGCTGTGCTCTCCAAGCAGGGTGGCATGAGCCGCAGACAGTCCTCAATGCCAAGTGCCTTAAAAATATTCGGATCAAATTGCCGTGTGTGCAAATTCAGCAGGCATCCCGAGGACGCGTCTGTAACCTCACACGCATATTCGCCTGTCAAGCGGAAGCGAATATAATCCTTGATTGAAAGGCAGTGAGCGCTTTTCTCCAGTACACTGGGTTGATGTTCCTTAAACCAGGGTAACAATGCCGCCGGCTGGGCAGACCATATTGTCTGGCACGTCATAGGATAAATCTCCCGCTCTGCACCGTTTTCTGCGAACCGGTCACAGTAGGCAGCTGCTCGATTATCAGTAGAGATAATACAGTTATAGGTAGGCTCCCCATTTTCATCAACCAAACACAGGCCGTTTCCGTACCCGGTCAGTCCCACAGCAAGAATATCCTTTCCGCACGCACCAGCCTTTTCCAGTGCTTCACGGATGACGGCGACGTTGGCTGTCCATACCTCCAGTGTGTTGCGCTCCGTATAGCCGGGTGCAGGAATGGAAATGGGAAGGCGACAGGCCGCAACCGATATTTCACGGCCTTCCAAATCAAACACTGCACACTTGATTTCCGAACCTCCATTATCAATACCCATCAAATAACGACTCATAGGAGTACTCCTTTCAAGTGGGCGTCGGCCATGCCGACGCC
>NZ_JBBMFA010000054.1:0-11701 GCF_040096265.1 Ruthenibacterium intestinale | reverse complement strand
TTCATTCTACCACAGGGGGCTGTATGAACTCCTTTTTATTTCCCTAAAGTGTTGCACTTGATAGTATAATTCACCGAGCGATAAAAAAGAGCGGAACCGTCAGGTTCCGCTCTTTGGGCAATCATTCGGAGAGCGCATTTGCATGAAAAACGCTCAGTTTTTGTACGGCGGGCACTGATACCGGCGCTTTCCGTCCGTGGCCTTTCCGTATTCAATGGCGCCGGCGGGGCAGCCGCACAGACAGGCCATGCAATGCGTGCACCGTTCGCCCCAGATGGGCCGTCCGTCCTGCAGGGCAATATTCCCCAGCGGACAGAGCGAGGCACACTTGCCGCAGCTCACACAGGCATCGGTGGTTCGGAAGGGCTTGGTTTTAATGAAAAAGCGGTACATTCCCTGGTTGACCGGGCCGGATTTCAATTTATCCAGAATTCCGGCACGGGGAGAAGAAAGCGTTTCTCCCGCGGCAATTTGTTGGGCTGCCTGTTGAAGCACCGGCAGCGCGGCGGCAATTTTTTCTTCCGCTTCGCCAGGTTTCGGCGCAGGAAACAAAACCAGGTAATTGTCGGGCATCACTATGGGCAGAAGGCCTTTAAAGGAGAAGCCTTTTTCATTGCACAGCGCGGCAATGCTTTGCACGGCGTTGCCCGTTTCACCGCCGCAGGTCAGAACGAAATAAGCATCCCGGCTGCCGGAAAAGCGGCCCGCGCGAATGAAGTCCGCGAACACGCGGGGCATCTGCCAGGCATATGTGGGGCACACAAAGACCCAGGGCTTTTCGCTGGCCAGTTCAGCGGCAATCTGGTCCCGAAGGAAAGAAAATGCGTCCAGTGTGGTATCGTTTAAGTGTTCCGCCAGGCATTGAGCACAGTACCGGCTGTTTCCGGTGCCTGAAAAACAGACGATCATCCAACCCCTCCAGTGAAGCAAACTGTTTGCGCATGTGCTTGAAAGAGCACATCGATTTGTCCTTATGATAGCACACCGCGGCTGCTTTTCAAAGAGAAATCTGTTTTGAAAAGTTTTACAGTGGGAAGATTGCATCCGTGCTTTTTCCGGGGTATGATGAAAGAGAGCAGGAGGGGGCTTTTATGAAGATTTGGATGTCCCCGCAGATTCAGGCGGGCAGGAATCATTTTCTTCACACCATGGGCGGCAGCCTGGGAATCGCGCTTTTGGGCGTTCTGCTGGCGGCAGGCGGTTCGGTCTGCATGATTCGCCGGGGCATGTCCATGCGCACCTGGTCGCTGTTTTTGTGCGTAGCGGTGACGGCTCTGCTCATCGGACTGGCAGTACGGCTGGGGCGCCGGTCTGCAAGAGACGCCATTGTTTTCTTCCTGGACGAACAGGACCATTTGTTTTGGGCAGACACACGGACCTTGTGTCGCGGCAGAAGTGTGACGGGCGCCACCCGGCATGCGGCCGATGCACAGCGCTGGCTGGAACGCATCCGCAATCGGCAGACCGTGCCGCCGGGTGCGATGGAAGTGCTGAAAGTAGAGCGTATGCGCGAAAATCCCCATGACTACGCGCTGATCTGCCAGGTGCGGAAAAACGGCCGCGTGTTCCGGTCCGGCTGTACCGTTTTGAAGGGGTACGAGGATGAGGACTGGCTCATTCGGGAACTGGAGCGGAGGAGAGGCTGGGAAAACCAGCTGGAGCAGCGAGAAGATCCTTCCGCTGCGGGAATGGCGGTCTCCGGGCTGCTTCTTTTGTGCAGTGTGGCCGTGTGCTTTTTCAGCCATCCGGCGCAGGCGCGGCTGCCGCAGAATTTTTATTTTCCCGCGCTGGCTCTGGCCGGGGTTGGCGCGGCCGCACTGCTGTATTGGAGTGTACGGCGGCATCGAAACGAGTAACCGATGAAAGAAAAGGAGCGATTGACATGAGAAAGAATTTTGGAGCAAAGGCCTGGACCTATCCGCAGCCGGTATTTATCCTGGGTACTTATGACGAGAATGGTGTTCCCGACGCCATGAATGCCGCATGGGGCGGAATCAGTGACGATCAGGAACTTTCACTGTGCATCAGTGCAGGGCATAAAACCACCCGGAATATTTTGGCGCGGAAGGCCTTTACAGTGAGCATGGCCGATGCGGCACATGTGACGGAGTGCGATTATGTGGGCATCGTTTCCGGAAACGATGTGCCGGACAAACTGGCAAAAGCCGGGCTTCACACCAGCGCTTCGGAATTTGTGGATGCGCCGCTGATCGATGAATTGCCCATGGCGGTGGAATGCCGGCTGCGCAGCTATGACCCGCAGACAGGGCGCCTGGTGGGCGAGATCGTGAACGTCAGTGCCGACGAGCGCATTCTGGGACCGGACGGGAAAATCGACCCGGACCGTTTGGCGCCCATCACCTTTGACCCGGTCAATAACACGTATCGCAAGTTGGGCGAAAAAGTGGGCAATGCGTTTCGGGACGGAGCGCGGCTGAAATAAAACCGGATCCGGGCCAGGATTCAAAAGGGGAGAGAACAAGCCATGTGTGCGGAGGAATACAAGCTGGAAATTTTTTTGCCGGAAAGCCATTTAAAGCCCGTGCAGGCCGCTTTGCAAAAGGCGGGTGCGGGCCGCATCGGCAATTACGAGGGCTGCATGTCCTGCAGCCCGGTTACCGGCTGCTGGAGACCTTTGGAGGGCGCACAGCCGCACACGGGGCGTGTGGGCGAAATGTGCTGTGCACCGGAATGGAAATTGGAGACCGTATGCCGTGCCGATCGATTGGAAGAGACGCTGGCAGCTGTTCGCGCGGTTCACCCATACGAAGAGCCGGTCATTTATGTGCTGCCGCTGTGCCGCCCGGTCACCGGAAAAGCGGTGGAGGTAGTGGCAGCTCTGCTTTGGCAGGGCGACCGCTTTTTGATCTGCCAGCGCCCGGCACACAAGGCACGGGGTTTGCTGTGGGAGTTTGTGGGCGGCAAGGTTGAACCGGGGGAAACCAAGGAGCAGGCGCTGGCGCGTGAGTGCCGCGAGGAATTGGCGGTGACCGTGGCGGTGGACGACATCTTTATGGAAGTGACCCATGCCTATCCGGACTTGACCGTGCATCTGACGCTGTTCCATGCCAAAATCCTGCAGGGAGAGCTTCAAAAACTGGAGCACAACGATTTGCGCTGGATCACGGTGGAAGAGATCGACCAGTATCCGTTCTGCCCTGCCGACGAAGTCATTCTGGAAAAGCTGCGCCGTACGCACGGGGCAGAAACGGCACGGTGAAAGGAGAGAACCCTATGCGGCTTCCTTTTGTTAAAAGAACTCTGGATCGCACTTTTTTGATCTTGTGTCCGGTGGAACAATGCGAACCGATGATGAACCTGCTGGAACTGGCTTTCCCCAGCGGAAAGCGGACCGCTCCCCGCCGCCTGGTTCTCCGCAATGCGCAGACAGAAATTACATTCACCTGCCTTTCCTGTGCAGGATGGGATGAGCAGGAAAGGCAGACCACGGCATGGATTCGGAAGCTTGTTGTACGGTACGGCAAGGTTCAAAGCCCGGGGCCGAGAGCGCAGGCCCTGCTGGACAGGCTGTATTCCTGTGGCGGGGTGGTCCGGATGGATGCATCCTGCGTCGGGCGGGACCTTCCCCGGATGAGTGAGTCCGTTACGGGTGTGGCGTGCGAATGCGCAAGAGCGGTGCGGGGACTGGTGACGGACCTCTCAGGCAGTGTGTACGACGAAAACTTTCGCCTGCTGCTGGATTGGAATGGGGCTGCTGACCCGCAGGCAACCCTTCCGCCCATGGACCTATGCCCGCAGCCTGTCTGGAACGAGACACCGGCGGAACTGCTGCTGCGGAAAAAACGTTCGATGGAAATTTTGCGTGCACGGCAGCTTCCGGTGAACGAGGAGCTGCCGGTCATCTGGCCGGGCAGCGCACGCACGGTTGAGGCGGTGTGCCGCCGTGCGGTGGCTTTGCTGGTGGTAGCGCTGTACTCCGAATGTCGATTGGACGAGGAGGACCCGCTGGACCACGAGCAGGCCAGAGCATATGTGCAGCCCATTCTTGAGACCTATCAGGCGGAGGATTTCTTTTCTCCGAAGGAATGGGCGTATCTGGAAAATCCGGCTTCCAGCAGGATGGAACAGATCCAGTTTGCGTGGCAGTATGAAAATGTGTGGGTGATGGAATGGGCCTTGGGCCTGACCGATGAACTGCCCTGGCCCGACCGCATCTGTGATGTGCCGCGTGCTGCCGGCATCATGCGCGAGCATTATGGGATGGAGCAGCTAATACAGGCTGCCCGCCTTCGTCCGCAGTCAGAGCTGCTGGATGCGGCGGATTTGATTTATCGCCTTCACTGGTGCTGCAATCAGGCCCGGTTGCAGGGCACCGCGCCGCAGAGCCTGGATGCAGGCGTTGTGATGGAACGCCACCGGGGTTTGTTTTGGGTGGCGGGCTGTGATGGTGCCGTTGAATGGGATGATGTAAACCTTTCCACCTGACAGAGATGCAGACCGAAAGGCCTTCCGCAGCGGAAGGCCTTTTTTTAGATGCGTTGCGTGCATTGCCAGATGAGACTGCCCATGCTATGATAAGCCTGTCACATCGATGCAGAGAGGGGAAGCGATATGATTTTTTTGATTGCGGGAGCATCGCATACGGGGAAAACCGCCCTTGCGCAAAAGCTTCTGGAAAAATACAGATATCCTTATCTTTCCATTGACCATTTGAAAATGGGCCTGATCCGAAGCGGATATACATCGCTCACCCCTGTGAGCAGCGACCGGGAATTGACAGATTATCTGTGGCCGGTGGTGAGGGAGATCATCAAAACCGCCATCGAAAACAAACAAAACCTTATTGTGGAGGGATGCTACATCCCCTTTGATTGGGAAAAAGATTTTCCGGCGGAGTACCGCGAGCAGATCCGGTACCGCTGCCTGGTGATGAGCGAGGGGTACATCCGCCGCCATTACCGGGATATTCAACAATACGCCGGGGTGGTGGAGCATCGACTGGACGATTCGTCCTGTACCATGGAAACGCTGTTGCGTGACAATACCGAAACGCTGGAGATGTGCCGTAAATACGGTGCAGAGTACATTCTGATCGACGAAAACTATCACGTGGATTTTTGATTGTGCCAAGCCAAAGGAGGAACCGCTATGCCGCTGCACATTGTGCGAAATGATATTACGACAATGAAAGTGGATGCCATTGTGAACGCTGCCAACGAAAGCCTGCTGGGCGGCGGGGGTGTGGACGGCGCCATTCACCGCGCCGCCGGGCCGGATCTGCTGAAAGAGTGCCGGACTTTGGATGGATGCAGGACCGGCCAGGCCAAAATAACAAAAGGCTATCGGCTGCCTGCCGATTACGTCATCCACACCGTGGGCCCTGTCTGGCGCGGCGGCGGTGCGGGAGAACGACAGCTGCTGGTTTCTGCCTACCGGAACTCTCTGGAATTGGCGGCGGCCCATTCCTTCCGGACCGTGGCTTTTCCCCTGATTTCTTCCGGGGTGTACGGCTATCCCAGAGAGCAGGCCTTCCAGGTTGCGGTGGACACCATTGGCGATTTTCTGCTTTCCCATGAAATGACGGTTTATCTGGTCATCTTCGACCGGGCCGCCTGTGCCATTGGCGAAAAGCTTTTTGACGACATCACCGCCTACATTGATGACCGCTATGTGGAAGAACATACGGATCTCCATGCGGAGCACAGCCGGCAGGCCATGGTGCTTGCCGCTTCACCTGCCGCAGCTGCGCCCGAATCTCTGGCTGAAGCGCTGGACCGGCTGGACGAGAGTTTTTCCCAGATGCTGCTGCGCAAGATCGACGAATGCGGTATCACCGATGTTCAGTGCTACAAACGGGCCAATATTGACCGAAAACTCTTTTCAAAAATTCGGTCCGATGTTCATTACAAGCCATCCAAACCCACTGCCATGGCCTTTGCCGTTGCTCTGGAACTGCCGCTGGAAGAAGCCCGGGAACTGCTGGAAAAAGCGGGATTTGCCTTTTCTCATGCCAGCAAGTTCGACATCATTGTGGAATATTTTATCACACATCAAAATTACAATATTTTTGAAATCAACGAGGCTCTGTTTGCGTTTGACCAGAGCCTGTTGGGAGGTTGACGCGATGCCCCGTGCCGATGTAACACAGATGCCCTTTGCCAAGCTCTATCCGTTGCTTGTGAATAAGGCCGAGAAAAAGGGCCGTACCCGGCAGGAAGTGGATCAGGTGACCGCGTGGCTCACCGGATACACAGCGCAGGACCTTGCCCGGCTGGAGCAGTCCTCTGTCAGCTATGGCGAGTTCTTTCGCAACGCGCCGGCCATGAACCCGAACCGTATGTATATCACAGGCAAGGTGTGCGGTGTTCGGGTGGAGGAGATCGAAGATCCTGTGATGCGCGAAATTCGCCGGCTGGACAAGCTGGTGGATGAACTGGCCAAAGGAAAAGCAATGGAGCAGATTTTGCGAAAAGGCTGACAGGATGTTACATGGGGAGATTGTGGCCTGTTGAGGGGCATGCAACCGATTGTTGCCGGGCAGTTGGTAGAAAAATGCCGGTTGTTTGGGTACAATGCCCCTAGGAGGTGGTCACCATGACAGTGGGCGAACGACTGAGGGAGTGCCGATTCAGACAGGGGCTTTCCCAGGAAAAAGTTGCGGAGCTTTTGGGAGTCAGCCGACAGGCCGTGACCAAGTGGGAAAGTGGAAAGAGCTTGCCCTCGTCTGAAAATCTGCTGGCGCTCGCATCTCTTTACGGAGTTTCTTTGGACGAGCTGGCCGGCGCAGGCGCCAAAGAAAAGCAGGACCGGACCATTCTGCACAAAAATCTGACGCTGCTGGCAATTATCTGCCAGGCCGCGGCGCTGAATATTTGCATTCAGCCGATGCCGCCGTCAGAATACGGACTGCCTGCCGCTGTGATTCTCGCCGTCAAACTGATCCCTCTGGCCGCATGCTCCATCTGGATGGCATTCAATTTGAACTACGAGAAAGACTTGGCTCAGCGCAGGAAAAACAACAGGATCGAATTGTGTTACTGCCTGCTTCAGGCTGTAATCGCCTGGGCCGGCTTCCGTTTTCAGCTCGGGATGGCGGGAACGCTGGCTGTGCTGGGCGTGTGCTTGGTTTATATTTTTGTCATCAATCCCAAATACATGCGAAGAACGCTATTCAGACAAACACCTCGCCATTGAAAAATTTGTCGCCTGCTGCGCGACCTTTGAAACGTGCGATCCCCCTATACTGTGCTTGTAACCAATCACACAGTACAGGGGGATTTTCTTATGAAACAGAATTTGACGGAACTGGTATTTCTTTTGGACCGCAGCGGTTCCATGCAGGGGCTGGAGGGAGACACCATCGGCGGGTTCAATTCCATGCTGGAAAAGCAGAAAAAAGAACCCGGACAGGCGTTTGTCTCCACCGTCCTGTTTGACGACCGCCTTACAGTGCTCCACGACCGCGTGGCTGTGGAAAAAGTCAGGCCCATCACCGAAAAGGACTACTGTGTCCGGGGCTGTACCGCTCTGCTGGACGCCATCGGTGAGACGGTCCGGCACATTGGAAATATCCACAAATACGCCCGAAGCGAGGATGTGCCGCAGCACACACTTTTTGTGATCACCACCGACGGCATGGAGAATGTCAGCCGCCGCTATTCGGCTGCGCAGATCCGGAAGATGATTCGGCGCCAACAGGAAACGTACGGCTGGGAATTCCTCTTTCTGGGAGCCAACATCGACGCAGCAGAAACGGCGGGCGAACTTGGAATCGGCCCCGACCGGGCGGTGAATTATCATTGCGACAGCGCGGGGACCCGGCTCAATTACGAAGTGGTAAGTCAGGCGGTGGCGGCTGTTCGATGCAGCGCTCCTTTGGGCGAACATTGGAAGGATGCCATTGAGGCGGATTTTCAAAACCGAAAACCCAAACAATAAAAGGCCGCCCGGGAAACCGGGCAGCCTTTTTACAGTTCACCGGCCTGAATGCGCCGCTTCAGGTCCAGCACTTTTTCTTCAATTTTTTTCATAACCAGGAGAAATTCGCTGTCTGCTTTGCCGCTGGGGTCATCCAGCCCCCAGTCCTCCCGGTGGGAACAGGGCATGGTCGGACACTGGACATTGCAGCCCATGGTGACAACAATGTCCACAGCGGGCAGGTCGGACAAGGGTTTGTTGTATTGGGTCTGTTCCATGGAAATGCCGTAAACCTGCTTCATCAGACGCACCGCGTCCGGATTGATTCGCGCGCCGGGCTCGGTGCCGGCGGAAAAGCTTTCGAATACATCGCCGGCCAGTTTTTTGCCCAGGGCCTCGGCCATCTGGCTGCGGCAGGAGTTGTGCACACAGAGAAAGGCCACCTTGGGTTTGGCGTGTCCGGCCGCCGAGAAAGGGCAGCGACGGCCGATGCACTGGGGGTTCCGACTGCTGTAGGAACAGACGGGCACGGTCCGCTCCATCTCCACCCCCAGATGCTCCCGGACAAAATCTACAGCGGCCAGAATGGATAGAAAGGAATCCCGTTTGCAGCATCGGGGCCCGCCGTTTTTTCCAATGCTCTCCAGTGCACAGGCGGTCATGCGGTTGCTCAGACCCCAGGGTTCCCGGGCCAGGGGAGTGGACGCTGTGACAATGGACAGAAACTGCCCGGCGCTGATCCCTGCGCCACAGGCACCCCAAAAGCCGCATGCTCCGCCGGGAACAGACCGGCCCCGGCTGTACATCTCTCGAAGAGCGGGTTCCAGCTCAAGACGGCCGCCGGCGTTCCGGTAGGCTGTGAGCAGGGCAGCCCCCACCATCACATGATGTTCCGGTCCTTGCGGATGGCAGAAGGGCAGTTCCATCATTCGCCGGACAATGGCCACCGGGTCGGAGGAAGTCTCTGAGAGGCAGAGACCGAAAATGCTGTCCATCCCCTGCATGTGGCAGTCGCTGCAAACGTAATGGCCGTTTTTGCAGCGGGTCTTGCTGGGTTCTCTCCGATGGCAGACAGCGCATTCCATGACTTCGTCCTGTGTCAGGTATTCCAAAGGGGCTTGGCAAATCAGGCATTCTTCTGTATTCAAAGTTCCGTCTCCTCCCATTTGTGCAGTGCAGCCAGTTGCTCCGGCGTGTGGAACCAGTGTTCGCCGCCTTCCAGTACGGTAAGCCGGGCGCTGTGCCGCCGGGCATACGCTTCCACCGTTTGGCGGGAGATCATCTGGTCGGCACTTCCGCAGAGAATACAGGTGGGGCAGTTCCAGCCGAACACCGGATGCTCCCGCACCCAGCACAGATATTTCCAGGACAGGGTCTGACCAAAAGAGGTGGTGATTTCACCCTGCTTTTGCAGCTGTTCTTGCGTCACGCCGACCCGGCGCATCATGCTGAAAATCAGGTCTTCCATCTCCAGCACGGGCGAGACCAGCAGGGCGCGGGCAGGTGCCGGGAAAGACAAGCGGGCAAAGTAGGCGCCAATGCTGGTCGCCCGGAGAGAAACCGTTTTCCAGCGCGTTTGGGCAAAATCCAGCGCGGCCTGAATGTCCGGTACAGCCGCCCAGGGGGTCAGCTCCTCGCGGCGGCCGCGGCGCTCGCCGTGGCCGGGAAGGTCGATGGACAGCACCTGTCCGCCCCTGGCGCAGACCAGCTGTGCGAAGGGTTCTGCTTCTTCCTTGCAGCCCATCTGTCCGTGCAGAAACAGATAACCCTGCTCGGCGGGTTCCCCGTACAAGACAGCGGGGACAGAGCCGATTGAAAATCGATGTATGTTCATGGGGTTGTTCCTCCTTCGTTCAAATCTGCGCGGATTCGCTCCAGGGCGGTTCCAAGCCCGTCAAAGCCTGCGCAGCGGCTGGTCCGGGTGTTGACGGCATGGTCCAGCAGAGGCTGAGCCCGGCGGGATGTGTCCAGGCACAGATCCAGCGCCATCACATCCTCCCAGGCCCGGTTCAAAAATGCCACCTCCCGGCGGCCGTGGGTACGGGTGATTTCAAAAGCACCGGCCCGCCGAAGATACGACTCGGACGAAAAGGAGTCAAATCCGGCCTCGTTCAGGCTTTCGGTCAGCCCCGTCCGAAACAGCCCGGGAAGGTCCGTCCGAAGGAAGGAGGCTACGTCATAGAGTACAAAGGTATACCGGCTGTGGCAATGGACGGCCAGCAGGCATTTGCGTCCGCGCAGATCGATCACATGCAGATCCCAGCACAAGCGCGGATCCGGTTCTGTGCCGTAGGGCGGTGTTTTCACTTTCAAAAAGCGCTGCAGCGGAAATGTCAGGCCCAGTTCCATCACTTCACCTCATGCGGAATGACGACTTTTTCCACCCGGAGAGTTCCGTCTGCGATTTCCGCCGCCATCATGGTGATTTTCTGGTGAAAGCGGCGGGGGCCGCAGGAACCGGGATTGAGCCAGAGAACGCCGCCTTTTTCTGTTTGCGAATATTTGTGCGAATGGCCGAATACCACCACATCCACTCCGCTGAGATCAGCGGGAACGTCCTTTTGGTTGTGTACCAGAAAGAAGACAAGTCCGCCCAGGGCAACGGTGCGGTTGTGGGGAATGTGCTGGGCCCATTCCTTGTCATTGTTCCCGCGGACAACATAGAGCGGAGCATACTGTTCCAGTGCGTCCACGATGCTCTGTTTGTTGATGTCGCCGCCATGCAGGATGGCGTCAACGTTTTTCAGCTGTTCCGTGACTTCGGGCCGCAGAAGGCCGTGTGTGTCAGAGAGGATGGCAAGTTTCATAGAGCGTCTCCCTTCCAAGCTCGTTCGGTGTTCCCGCCGGGGAGCACCGCTGCATAACGTTGCACAGGACGTTTCGGCCTGCAGTGCTTTCAGTATATCAGATTTTTTGTTTTGCTGGAAGAAATCATTTTCTCTCTTGACATTGACGTACCGTCAACTGTTACACTGTCTGTGAGGAGGGATGGACATGGAGTATTCCATTCAGGAACTGTCGCGCCTGTCCGGGGTGACCACCCGCGCCCTGCGCTGGTACGACCAGATCGGCCTGCTGAAGCCCGGTCGGGTGGCGGAGAACGGCTACCGCTACTACGGTGAGGCAGAGGTGGACCGCCTGCAGGACATTTTATATTATCGGGTCCTCGGGGTGGAGCTGGCCAAAATCAAAGAGTGTCTGGACGATCCCTCCTTTGACCGGCTGACTGCTTTGCGAAGCCACCTGTCTGCTCTGGAGGCAGAGCATGAGCGGTTGGAGAAACTGATCCGGTCGGTGAAAGATACCATCGGAGCAGAAGAAAGGAATGAGAAGATGCGCGACGAGCAAAAGTTTGAAGCATTTAAAAAACAGGCCGTAGAACAAAATGAAAAAACTTACGGCGCGGAGATCCGCACCCGGTATGGAGATGCCCAGGTGGATGAGGCCAATGCCGCGATGATGAATTTGACGCAGGCGCAGTACCGGGAATGGAACGAGCTGGGACAGGAGATTCAAATACGGCTGGAAGCCGCTGTGCAGGCGGGCGCCTCGCCGGAAGGGGAGGATGGAAAAGCAATCACCCAGCTCCATCGCCGATGGCTCACTCTTGTGGGGCCCCGGTACGACCCGGCCAGGCACCGTGGCATCGCGGAACTTTATGTGATGGATGAGCGCTTTACTGCCTATTACGACAAACAGGTTTCGGGCTGTGCCCGCTTTTTGCGGGATGCGGTGGTCCATTGGGCAAACAGTGAATTGTCAAACTAAGTGCAACAGGAATTGAGTTCAAAGTCCCATAATTCCCGGGCAGAATGGAAGTTAA